>DAIPLF010000483.1:0-1787 GCA_036769375.1 Candidatus Aminicenantota bacterium
TACCCAGTTCATCATCATCACCCATAACTACAAGACCATGGAGGTGGCCGATTACATTTACGGAACCACCATGGCCGAGCCCAACATCACCAAGCTCTATTCGGTGAAACTGGAGAGGCAACAGGAACTGATCCCATAGACGGATGAAAGTCCAGCTGTTCGTTCCTCCGGGAGGCTATTTCGCCGAGCGCTGGTCCAAAGGCTCGACCATGCCTCCCCTGGGGCTGCTCTACATTGGCGCCGTCCTGGAGAAGGAAGGCATCGAGGTCGAGATCGTCCCGGCCGATGTGCTGAAGATGAGCTGGCGGGACATCGAAGGCAAGATCCGCAGGGACCAGCCCGATGTCGTGGGGGTGACCTCGACGACCGAAAACCGCTTCCAGAGCTTCGAGCTGGTCAGGCTGGCCAAAAAAGCCCATCCCTCAGTCCTCACGGTCATGGGCGGACCGCACGCTTCCATGGCGGCGGAAGACGCGGTCACACACATTCCCGAGCTGGATGTTGTCGTCCGCGGCGAGGGCGAAGAGACCACGCTCGACCTCTGCCGGGCTCTGGAAAGGGGCAAGGGTGAAAATGGCGTTGGCCACATCGCCGGCATTACACACCGGGTAAACGGCCGGGTCGTTTCCAACCGTCCCCGCTC
Organism: Candidatus Aminicenantota bacterium; assembly: GCA_036769375.1. Classification (GTDB taxonomy): domain Bacteria; phylum Acidobacteriota; class Aminicenantia; order Aminicenantales; family UBA8522; genus UBA8522. The sequence continues at coordinate 644 of DAIPLF010000483.1, forward strand.
TCCCATCTTCAACCTGGACGGACTCCCCTTCCCGGCCTTCCATCTTGTCCCCTTCGAGAAATACAATTTCCGGATCGACGTTCCCGGCGAAGGTCCACTTCCAGCCGTCAACATCATGACCAGCCGCGGCTGCCCATTCAACTGCAACTTTTGCGCCACCCCCATCAACTGGGGAAGGGCGGTCCGCACGCGGAGCCCCCTGAACGTCATCCAGGAGATCGAAGCCCGCATCGAAAGATACGGCTCCCGGGTCATCCACTTTTATGACGACACCTTCAACCTCAGTGTCAAGCGGATGGAGGACATTTCGAACCTCATCCTGGAACGGAAGCTCCCCGTCTTCTGGCAGTGCGAGATCCGTATCGACCTGATGACCAAGCCCCTGCTGGCCAAGATGAGAGAAGCCGGGCTTTTCTACGTCTCGTTCGGGGTCGAGGCCGGGTCGGAACGGGTAAGGAGCTCCATCGTCAACAAGCAAGTCAAGCTTAAGGACTTCCACAACATCGTCGCCTGGTGCAAGGAGCTGGGGATCGTCCCCAACGGCTTCTTCATCTTCAGCCATCCCACCGAAACCTGGGAGGAAGCTCAGGAGACCATCCGGCTCATCGAGCAATATAAGGACGAGGTCGAGGCCAGTGTCGCCATCCTCCACGTCTATCCCGGTACGCCGCTCGAGGGTACGGCCAAGGAGATCGGCCTTCTGCCCGCCGATTTCAGCTGGACGAAAAGACCTTCCTCCAAGATCATCACCCTGCCCACGGCTCAAGGTGACGTGCCCCTTTTCCTGGACAAGCTCACCTGGGCCCAGATCAGCGAACTTCTCTTCCGCTGGTCCTTCTCGGGGAGAAGAATTCCGATCCTCCGCAAGATCCCGCGTACCGTTTCCAACATCCGGTCCTGGGCGGATATCAGGCGGTACGCCGTCATGGCCTTTGTGTTCCTGAAGCTGCGCTTGAAAAAGCTCGCCAAGAAAGGAGGGTGAAATGACGGTCTATCTCTACATTATCTTGGCCTATCTCCTGGTGCTGGCCGCGCTGAACTTCATCAGGGCCAGGCGCATCAAGAGCCAGGAGGACTTCATGGTTGCGGGGCGCTCCCTCAAGTGGCAGGTCATGGTCTTCACCCTGATCTGCACCTGGATCGG
>DAIPLF010000484.1:0-1783 GCA_036769375.1 Candidatus Aminicenantota bacterium
TCGTCGTCGAGGAAGGGATCAAAGGCCGGGAGATCGAATGCAGCGTCCTCGGGAACGACGAGCCGCGGGCCTCGCTCCCGGGCGAAGTCATCCCCTTCCGTGACTTCTACGACTACCAGGATAAATATCTGGACGGCAAAACACGGTTCCGCATCCCTGCCGATCTTCCCGCATCCGTCATCCGGGAAGTCCAACGGCTGTCCGTCGAGGCCTACAAGGCTGTGGAATGCTCCGGGATGGCCAGGCTGGACCTCTTCCTCGAGGACGGCACCGGGAAGCTCTATGTCAACGAGATCAACACGATCCCGGGTTTCACCGAGATCAGCATGTACCCGAAGCTTTGGGGAGTGAGCGGGATCCCCTTCGGCCGGCTGGTCGAGGAGCTGATCCGTCTAGGCCAGGAGAGGCATCGCCAGAAAAAGCGCTGCCTGGATAGGCTCACCCGATGAGGATCCTCGGAATTGACTTCGGCGATGTCCACATCGGCCTGGCCCTGAGTGATCCCCTGGAGTTCACCGCCCAGCCTCTGGGCCAATACCGGCTCCGCGGGGAAACCGAGAACAGGGCCTACTTCGGAGACCTCGTCCGCAAGCAGGGAGTGGGCGAGATCGTGATCGGGTTCCCGTTGCGAATGGACGGGAGCTCGGGCACGCGGGCCGAGAAAACGCGTTCCTTCGCCTCCTGGCTGGAGAAGATCTCCGGGCTTCCGGTCGTTCTCTGGGACGAGCGGCTGTCGACCCGCCAGGCGCTCGGCATCATGCGCGAGCAGAAGATCCGGACTAAGACCAAGCCCTCCGTCGAGCACCAAATCTCCGCCGCCCTCATCCTTCAGGCTTACCTTGACTCGCGCCGCCTCCACCGCCATGTTCCGCCAGATCGTTAGGACCGGGTTCGCCCTCGCCTCGATCGCCCTCCTCGCCGTATTCGTCTGGCTCACGGTCTCGCTCTATCGGCCGCGCACCTTCAGTCCGCAAGAGATCTTAGTGGAGGTCAAGAGGGGGATGGGGGCAAGCGCGGTTGCCCACCTTCTTGAGGAAAGCGGGGTCATCGGCTCCCGTTATTCCTTCATCCTGAATTACCGGCTCTTTTACTATCCTCGGAAGATCCTGGCGGGTGAATACGCCCTGAACTCACCTCTCAGGTCGAAAGAAGTCCTGGATATACTCGTAAAAGGAAAAGTTGTCCTGCACACCGTGACCGTCCCTGAAGGACTGACAGGCCAGGAAATCGCCCCGCTCGTCGCCCCCTTTCTGGCCGACGGAGAGGAGGGTTTCATGGCCGCCTTCCGCGACTCCGAGATCATCAGCTCGATCGACCGGGAGGCTGACAATCTGGAAGGATATCTTTTCCCGGAAACATATTCGGTCCCCAAGGGGATCACGTCAACCGAAGCCGTTGCGGCGATGGTCAGTCAGTTCCGGGCCGTCTTCAGCGGCGCCTGGCCGGCACGGGCCGAAGCCCTGAAGCTGAGCGTTCGCCGGGTCGTAACTCTGGCCTCGCTCATCGAGAAGGAGAGCTCGATCGCCGAGGAAAAGAAGCTGGTGTCAGCTGTCTTCCATAACCGCCTGCGGATCGGGATGAAGCTCGATTGCGATCCCACCATCATATACGCCCTGAAACAAAAAGGCCTTTACAACGGGAATCTGACAAAGAAGGATATGTCCCTCGACTCGCCCTATAACACGTACCGGCACGCCGGGCTTCCTCCCGGCCCTATCTGCAGCCCCGGCCGGGCGGCCCTCGAAGCAGCCCTCTATCCGGCTGATGAATCGTTTCTGTATTT
>DAIPLF010000485.1:0-1775 GCA_036769375.1 Candidatus Aminicenantota bacterium
CAGACCGTCTTCCCGCTCGGGGAGAACCTGGCCGTCGCCCTGACCACGGCCAAGTATTTCACTCCCAGCGGGCGGTCCATCCAACGGGACTATGAGCACATCGAGGATTACATTCTCTACAAGCGGGCGCCTGACGACCAGCGTGAGGTCCGTTACACCGCGAAAGGCAGGAGGGTCCTCGGCCAAGGAGGCATCGCGCCAGATTATGAAGTGTCTTCGACTCTCAGCACGCTCACCCTCGAGCTGATGTACAGGGGGGCTTTCTTCGGCTATGCCCGGAAGTTCACCGCCCACGAGACTCCCCTCTCCAAGGGTCTCATTTTTACCGGTCAGCAGGAAGGTCCCGGCGCTTCCGGCAAGCTCCCGGCTGGCCACGATTTTGCCGTGGGGGACACTGTTCTGGCGGACTTCAAGGCCTACCTCCGGGGCGCCAAGATAACCTTTGATGAGGCGAAATTCAAGGAGGTCGATGGCGAGGTCAAAAGGGAGCTGGAGCGGGAGATCGTCTCCTCGCTATGGGGCCTCGAAGAGGGGGTGAGGGCCTATCGGAAAGCCGATGCCGTTGTGCTCAAGGCCCTGGAGATCATGCCCGAAGCGGCCAAATTCGTCGCCGACATCAACTCTCGTTGAGAAGAGATAGTTCTTCTCCGGTTTTCCCATGAGCCTGGTGCGGAGGGTAGAGGAATGAAGATCGCCATCGCGTCAGACCACGCCGGTTTTGAGCTGAAGAGGGGGATCGGGGCCTTTCTTGAGGAGAAGGGGGTCGCCTATCGGGATTTCGGCTGCGGGCCCGGCGAGAGCGTGGACTATGTTGATTACGGTGCTCTGGCCATGGACAGCATCGTTTCGGGGGAGTGCGACCGGGCCATCCTTTTCTGCGGCACGGGTATCGGGATGTCCATCGTCGCGAACAAGTACAAGGGGATCAGGGCGGCGGTCTGCTGGAATTCCTTCACCGCCGGGGTGAGCCGCAGCCACAATGATGCCAACTGCCTGGCTTTGGGGGGGCGCACCCTTTCCATAGAGGAAGGCATCGAGATCGTGCGGGTCTGGCTGGAAACGCCCTTCGAAGGCGGCCGGCACCAGCGCCGGGTCGCCAAGATCCTCGAGATCGAGAAAAAAAACTTCAAACCCTGAGAGAGGAGATCACCACATGCCAACATTCCAAGATAAAGTCCTGTCCCTTGCCCAGAGAGTTGAACAGAACAGCCGCTGGCGGCAGGCCGAGTCGTTCAACCTGATCCCGTCGGAGACGACACCGTCGCTGCTGGTTAAGCTCTGCGAGATCTCCGACGCGGCGGGCCGTTACGCGGAACACCGGACCATGAAGGGAGAGGAGGTCTATTTCTATCAGGGAATCGACTTTATTCGTGATGTCGAGGTCGAGACTCAGAAGGAGCTGGGGGAGTACTTCGGCTGCTCCGACGTCGAGCTCCGGCCGATCAGCGGCCAGATGGCCAATGAGGTCGTCTTCAAAGGGATGGTCCGCTTCCTCAACCGGAATCGGCCGGAGGGCCAGCCGACACGGAAGATGCGCCTGGTGATGAACAACGATCTCACCAAGGGGGGCCATCTCAGTTCCCAGCCCATGGGCGCCCTGTTTAACTTCGTCTCCGAAGACCCCAAGACTGGAAAAGAGAACGTCTTGAACTTTCCGGTCTCCCGGGACAATCCGTACAAGCCGGACCTCAGGAAGTTGGCCGAGCTGCTCGCCGAGCATCGGCCGGAGCTCATCATCTTCGGCAAGAGCATGTTCATCTATCCCGAGCCGGTGG
>DAIPLF010000110.1:0-6299 GCA_036769375.1 Candidatus Aminicenantota bacterium
TTATCCGGGTGCACTTCCCCGACATCCTGGGGAGGCCGATGGACTTTTCCTTTCCAAGCGAGGAGCTGGAAAACGCGTTCAAAGATGGGAAAGGCATTGACGGCTCTTCGGTCCAGGGCTTTGTGCGGATCGAGGAGAGCGACCTGGTCATCAAGCCCGAGGCCAACACTTTCCGCGTCCTCCCCTGGGAATATAGGGGCTTTTCGGAGGACATAATATGGCGGGAGGCGATTATGTTCGGTGACATCATGACGCCCGAGGGCGAGCACTTCGAGGGAGACACACGCTACATCCTCAAAAAGGCCCTCGCCCGGGCCAAAAAGGAATTTGGTATCGATGATTTTAAGGTTGGCCCAGAGCTCGAGTTCTTCCTGTTCCCGAGCGACCGGGATATATCCTTCAGCGACCACGGCGGTTACTTTTTCAGCGGCAAGTACGGCGGGGTCCGGAAAGAAGTCCAACTCCTGCTCAAGAGGATGGGGATTACCTCCGAATATGACCACCACGAGGTCGCCCACGGCCAGCATGAGATCGACCTGAAATACAGGAGCGCATCGGAGATGGCCGATATCGGGATGCTCTTCCGCTATATGGTCAAGAAGGTCGCCCGCATGCATGGCCTCTACGCAACCTTTATGCCCAAACCCGCCAACGGCCAGAACGGCAACGGCATGCATGTCCATCAGTCCCTTTGGAAGGGCGGCAAGAACATTTTTTTTTCGGAAAAGGGCACCTACCACCTGTCCGAGATCGCCCACCACTACATGGCCGGCCTCATATCCCACGCCCGCGAAATCTCGGCCGTCCTCAGCCAGTGGGTGAATTCCTACAAACGGCTGATCGAGGGCTATGAAGCGCCTGTCTACATCGCCTGGGGGCAAAAAAACCGGTCGGCCTACATCCGCGTTCCCGAATACCAGCCCGGAAAGGAGACGGCGACCCGGATCGAGCTGCGCTCCCCCGACCCTGCCTGCAACATCTATCTCGCCTTCTCCGCGATGCTCATGGCCGGCTTGACGGGTATCCGGGGCGGCTATCCTCTTCCTGACGCTGTGGAAGAAAATATCTACGAAATGTCGAACACGAAACAGAAGAAATTTGAGATCCGGACGCTGCCGCGGAACCTCGATGAGGCCGTCAAGATTATGGAGAAGGGCAGCCTGCTCAAAGAGGCCTTCAACGACCACATCTTCGCCACCTTCATCGCCAATAAGCGCGCCGAGATCGAGGAATACAACATCAACGTATCGGGCGAATTTGAAAAGCAGGTCAGCGAATACGAGGTCAGGAAATACCTGCCTTTTCTTTAGGCCGCGCTCCGGCAAGACGTTCTCCGCCTCCAGCAGGATAGCAGCGACCCTTCACTTCATGTCGAGGCACATCCCTTTTTTTTGGGCGCTCGATATGCTATAAATACGTCTTCGTTGCCATGAATATCATCACGCTCGTTATCAGCCTGTTCGTCCTCCTCTTCGCCATCACTGTCCACGAGGCCGCTCATGGTTGGGCGGCTTCGAAGTTGGGGGACGACACCGCCCGGAGCATGGGCCGGGTGACCCTGAACCCGATCGCCCACATCGACCCTTTCGGGACGATCCTCCTGCCCCTGCTTCTCGTCATCATGAAGGCCCCTCCCTTTGGCTGGGCGAAACCCGTTCCGGTCAACCCCTTTAACCTGAGGAACCCGCGGCGGGATAACCTGTGGATCTCGGCTGCCGGGCCGATGGCCAACATCCTGGTAGCGGCGCTCTCCATGCTCTCCATAATCGTGATCAAACTCGCCAGCCCGGATATCTCCGTCTTCCTCAGGAATTTCCTTACGGGCAGAGGCGGGCTGCCCCGCGGCTTCCATCCCCTGGAAGGCTTGGCCATCATCCTCTTTTACGGAGTCCTGGTGAATACCTACCTGGTTGTTTTCAACCTGATCCCTGTTCCGCCGCTCGACGGAAGCGGTGTTCTTATGGGACTCCTTTCTGAACAGGCGGCCCAGAAGTACGACCGGCTGCGTCCCTATGGATTCCTGATCGTCCTGGGCTTGATTTACATGGGAGTCCTGAGCATCATCATCCGGCCCATCGAGATCATCATCTATACTCTGATCTTTCTCTGACCATGACCCAAAAAAAGATCGTCTTCAGCGGGATCCGGCCCACCGGCCATGCCCATCTCGGCAACTACGCCGGCGCCATGAGCAACTGGGTCCGCCTTCAGGACGAATACAAGTGCTTCTATTCCATTGTCACCTGGCACGCCCTGAGTTCCGAATACCAGAATTCCAAGGTCATCAGGGAGTACACTCTGGAGATGGCCATGGACCTGATTAGCGTCGGCCTGGACCCGCAAAAATGCGTGCTCTTCGTCCAGTCCGATGTCAAGGAGCACGCCGAACTGCATCTGCTGCTCTCGATGATCACTCCTCTGCCCTGGGTCGAACGCGTGCCCACCTTCAAAGACATGCAGAAAGAACTGACGGACAGGGATATCAATACCTATGGCTACCTCGGCTATCCTGTCCTGCAGACAGCTGACATCCTCCTCTATAAAGCCGAGATCGTCCCCGTTGGAGAGGACCAGGCCGCTCATCTCGAGCTCGCCCGGGAGATCACCCGCCGCTTCAACCGCCTCTTCGGCGATGTCTTCCCCGAACCCCAGATCCTGCTGACGCAGACGCCTCGGCTGGCCGGGACGGACGGCCGGAAGATGAGCAAGTCATTCGGCAACGCCATTTACCTCAAGGACAAGCCGGAAGTCATCCGGGCCAAGATCGCCCCTATGGTCACCGATACGAGGCGCAAGCGCCGTTCCGACCCAGGGGAACCAGATGACTGCCCGGCCTTCACTCTTCACAGTGCCTTCGTCGAAAAAGAGCGCCGTGAGGAGCTGGCCAGGGCCTGCCGGACCGCCGGGATCGGCTGCCTGGAATGCAAGACCGTCGTCATCGAAAGCTTGATCCGGCTCTTCGAGCCCTACCGGGAGAGAAGGGCAAGACTCGAAGCCGACCCGGATCTTGTCTGGGGGATCCTGGAGCAGGGAAATGCCCGGGCCCGGAAGACCGCGCAAAAAACCTTAACTGAAGTCAGGGCCGCCATCGGTATCTAACGAGAAATGAACGAGACCCCGCTGAGGGAAATCGAGGCGTCGGAAAGCTACCAAGTCCGGTTGGAAGTCTTCGAGGGCCCCCTGGACCTCCTTCTCTTCCTTATCCGAAAGAAAAAAATCGACATCCATAATATCCCGATCGCCGTCATCACCAGAGAATACCTGGATTACCTCGGCCGCGAGGAGCAGATCAACCTCGACCGGGAAGCGGAGTTCGTGCTCATGGCGGCTCTGCTCATCCACATCAAATCGCAGCTGCTGCTGCCCCGCGAGCAGCCTCTGACCGAGGGCGAGGACCCCCGCCGGTTCCTGGTTGACCAGCTGGTCGAGTTCCAGAAGATCAAAGCCGCCTGCTCCATCCTCAAGGAACGGGAGGAAGGGCAGCTATCCCTATGGACGAGGGAAGTCCTCCCCCCTCTTCCCGAACCCGGAGAGGCCGACCTGGTCGAGGTCTCTCTTTTCGAACTGGCCGAGAGCTTCTTCGTCCTGATGAAGCGGAAAGAGGCGGAGAATTTTCGGGTCGTCCGTGGCAAAAACTATTCGCTCGAAGAAAAAATGAAGGAGATCGTCGCAGCGCTGGAAAAAGAGAGCGTCCTCGATTTCCTGGAATATTTCAACCGGCAGGAGACCTTGGAGGAGGCGATCGTTTCCTTTTTCAGCCTGCTCGAGCTCATCAAGGTCCGGCTGGTGATGGCCGTCCAAGAACGTCTTTTCCAGACGATCAAAGTCTGGCTGCGCCGGGAATCCCAAGCAAGGCAGTGACCATGGCACCGGGTCTGAAAGAAATCATCGAATCCTTGATATTCGTTTCTCTGGAACCGCTGTCCCGGGAAAAGATCGTGGAGACGCTGAGCGATTATCCTGCGGCCGAAGTCGAGCAGGCCCTCCAGGATCTCATCCAGAGCACGGCTTCCGCCGAGCGCGGCATCGCCATCATCCAGAGCGGCGGAGGCTACGTCTTCACCACCCGGCCCGAATTCGACCCCTGGGTGAGACGGTTCCTCAAGATCGACCGCAAAAGCAAGCTGTCCTCGGCCTCCCTGGAGACGCTCTCCATAGTCGCCTACCATCAGCCTGTCACCCTCTCCGAGATCTCGGCCCTGCGCAATGTCGATTCTTCGTATACGATCAAGACCCTGCTCGAAAAGAAGCTGGTCAAGATCACCGGACGCAAGAAAAGCCCGGGCAATCCCTTGATCTACCGGACAACGGAACGGTTCTTGGCCTACTTCGGTCTGAACAGCCTGGGTGAGCTGCCGACCGAGGAAGAGATCGCCAAAATCCTCGGGGAGGACAGGACAGTTGAGAAAGCCCCGAAACCGTAAAGCGGCCAGCCTCGTCAGTCTGGCGCTCGGGGCCATCTCCTTGCTCACGCCGGGCTGCCGCCGGGCGAAAGAGATCATCCAGGCCCCTCCAGACGACCGCCACGCTCCCTACAATTATATCGGCCGCCAGGCCATGGTCGTGGCCGCCCATCCCTTGGCCGTCCAGGCCGGACTGGAGATGCTTCGAAGAGGAGGCAACGCCGTCGACGGGGCCATCGCCACCGCAGCAGCCTTAAACGCGGCGGAACCCTTCGCCTCGGGGATTGGCGGGGGCGGTTTCATGGTCATTTATCTTGCCCGGCTCAACCGGACGACGGTGATCAATTTCCGGGAGAAGGCGCCTGCGCTCGCCTCGGCCGCCATGTTCAAGGAAAAGGGCGAAGAGGAAAGGGAATGGCGCACGTCAACCGGCCTGGCGGTGGCGGTACCGGGCGCCCTGGCTGGCTGGGATCTTGCCCTGCGAAAGTATGGCACGCGCAGCTTGGCCGAGGCGTTGGCCGGAGCCATCGCCATCGCCGAGCAGGGTTTCGCCGTGAGCCCCACCTTCAGCAGCATCAATAAAGACGAGTACGAGCGGCTGGTCAAGAACCTTCCCGAAGGAAGCTCCTATCTGAATGAGGGGCTTCCCTACGAGCCGGGGGACCGGTTCCGGAATCCCGACCTCGCCGGAACCCTGCGGCTGATCGGCGCGCACGGAGTGAGCGAGTTCTACCGGGGCGAGATCGGCCGCAAGCTTGTGGCCGCGGTCAGGGCGAAGGGCGGGATCATGACGGCAGAGGATCTGGCGTCCTACGAAGCCATCGAACTGGAACCGCTTCTTGGGAACTACAAGGATGTCACGATACGAACCGCGCCGCCTCCCGCCTCGGGCGGTCTTCATCTCATCCAGTTCCTGAATATCATCGAGCGCTGGCCGGTCCGGAAGTGGGGTCAAAACTCCGCTCCCTTCGTCCATCATCTGAGTGAAGCCCTGCGCTTCCTCTTCGCCGACCGGGAGCGCTACCTCGGAGACCCGGCTTTTGCCTCTGTCCCCGTCCGCTGGCTCACCTCCGACGAGTATGCGGCGGGAGTCGTCTCCCGCATCCGTGAAGACCGCGCGTCGGAGGACTATCCGTTTACGGAGCACAAGGAGGACAAGAGGGATACGGCCAACACGACGCACCTCTGCGTCCTGGACCGGGAGGGGAACGTCGTTTCCTTGACCCAGTCGATCAACGATTTCTTCGGTACGGGGATCGTGCCCGCAGGGACCGGATTTCTTCTCAACGACCACATGGATGACTTCGCCTCCGACCCCCGATCGGCCAATGCGCCTGGACCTGGACATCGTCCCGTAAGTTCCATGGGCCCGCTCATCCTGTTCAGAGAGGGAAAGCCCTTCCTGGTGCTGGGTTCGCCTGGCGGCACGCGCATCTTCTCCTCCCTCACCCAGATCGTCCTCAACGTGCTGGAGTTCGGGATGTCGCTCGACGAGGCCATCGAGGCGCCGCGCTTTTTCTCTTTCTCGAAGGCAGGAAAGCCCGAACCGATCGCGGTCGAAGCCAGGTTCCCGGAAGGGATCATCGCCGCCCTTCGGGCGCTGGGGCAGGAGGTCGAAGTCCGCGAGGCCTACGATAAGTACTTCGGCGGCGCCCAAGGGATCATGATCCTGAGAGAGAAGAATGTCATCCACGGAGGCGCCGATTCCCGCCGGGACGGCGTTGGAGCCGGCTACTAAAATGGCTCAGATATGGGTTCGTCAGCCCGCTCGTTTCCCACATCGTCTCTTTGGAGGGAGAAAGCTGCGCTTTCCCCCTTCCAACGTTCGCTTCGCTCCCTGCCTCCCCTTCTCGGACTCCGTCCTGCGACCAAGAGGGCCATCCCCCTTGGAACCCC
>DAIPLF010000486.1:0-1765 GCA_036769375.1 Candidatus Aminicenantota bacterium
GGAATTCAGGCTCATCCATCCCCTGAGCCGCTTCCGGCTGGCCAAGCTCTACGAGAAGAAGGGACTCAGCGCCAAAGCCCTCGAACAGTACAAGAAACTAACCCTGATTTGGAAAGACGCCGACCCCGACTTTCCGGAAGCGCAGGAAGTCAAGCAACGTCTCGCCGCTCTCAAGGCCGGCTGAGCCCCAATTATCGCAGATTTCCCTGATATTGCCACGGGAAACAGGACATCCTATAATCCCGGCTTGGAAACCGGGAGACCCGCATGAAAAAAACCAAGCTGATCATCCTTCTTTTGACTTGCGCCTCAATGGGGTTTACGGCCTTGGCTCCAGCGCAGGTGCCGTTCGACGATTTTTTCCACGACCAAGCGCTCCGCATCGACCTCTACCAGGCCGGTGACGCCAAAGAAGAGACGCTCACAATCCACCAGGTCTATCTGGAGGGGACCTGGCCCGAGTCCAAGGCGGGCCTTATCTCTCCCTTTGATTACGGGCGCTACGTTTACCGACTCTATGACATCGCCTCAAACCGGCTGATCTTCTCCCGCGGATTCGATACGATGTTCGCCGAGTACAAGACGACGGCGCCGGCGCTGGCCGGCGGCAAGAGGGTTTTCCAGCGCTCCGTCCGCCTGCCTTTTCCCAAACGTCCGGTTCTCTTCGTCGTCGAGAGGCGGGACAAGCGCCACCTTCTGCATCCCCTTTTCGACCAGGTCATCGACCCGACGGATTATCACATCATCCGGGAGACTCCCTCGGCCGGTGACACAGTCTATGAGGTTCAGCTGACGGGAGACCCCCAGAGCAAAGTTGACTTTGTCTTCCTAGCCGAAGGATACACGGCCGCTGAGCAGGCCAAGTTCAAGTCCGACCTGGACCGGATGACGGCTTTCCTCTTCAGCGTCGAACCGTACAAGAGCCTGAAGGATAGGTTCAACATCAGGGGGGTCTTCCGGCCGTCGGCCGGACAAGGCATGGATGAGCCCCGCCAAAGCATCTACAAAAAAACCGTCCTCAACGCTTCGTTCAACGCCTTCGACCTCGACCGCTATATGCTCATCGAGGAAGACCACAGGATGCACGAGATCGCCGGCCAGGTCCCCTATGACGCGATCATCGTCCTGGTCAATAGCCGGCGCTACGGCGGCGGGAGCATCGGCCTTGACTACTGCGTGTCCACCGTCGACCATCCCACGAGCCCGCAGGTCCTGATCCACGAGCTCGGGCACTCCTTTGCTTACCTGGCCGACGAATACTATCAAGCCGAAGTCTCCTACAACGATTTCTTCCCCAAGGGAGTTGAGCCGCTCGAGCCCAATATCACCGCCCTCCTCGACCCCGCGCGCGTGAAGTGGAAGGACCTGCTGGCACCGGGGATCGCTGTCCCGACTGAATATGGCAAGGAGGAGATCGAGGCTCTCCAAGCCGAGCGCCAGAAGAACCGTCAAGCCCAAGCCAGGGACACCGAAGACGCCAAGAAGAGAAAGGCTTCCGCAAAAGAGATGAGGCGGATCGAGGAAAGATACCGGAAGGCCGATGGGTCCCTGACCGCGAGGATCGAAGGGGTGCGCAGCCGGTACGCCGAGGTCTATGACAAGGTCGGGGTCTTCGAAGGTGCGGGGTACGCGTCCAAGGGCTTATTCCGCCCCATGGTCTACTGTCTTATGATTTCGAGCCCGAAGGGCGAGTTCTGTTTGGTCTGCCAGCAGGCCATCGCCCAGATGATCGACTTCTATTCCGGCAAGGATTGACCAGAGTTCC
>DAIPLF010000111.1:0-2078 GCA_036769375.1 Candidatus Aminicenantota bacterium
CGATCCGGAGGAACTGCGACAGCCGGAGGAGGATCTTCTCGAGCCGGCGGATCTCACTGCGGATGATCTGAATATTCCTCTTCTTTTTTTTCTCCCCCGTCTGCGGGTCCAGGAGCTGGTCGGCGAAGCCGCCGATCGTAACCAGAGGATTGCGTAGCTGGTGGGTGACGAACATGGCCATCTCTCCCATGGCCGCCACCTTCTTCATGTCGACGATCCTTTTCTGCAGTTTGGCGGTATAGATATAGTTGCCGGCCATGAGTCCGCAGATGGAGGCCAGCTCGATATCCCGGCCAGTGATCGGAAGCCTCGTGATCGCGTTGTCGAGGATGATCTCCCCCAGGCCCTCTTTCTGGGACACCAGGGGGATACAAAGGAACTCATCGGTGCCGATCATCTCCGCAAAACGTTTGTCCACCCCGGGCTCGTTCCGGGCATCCCGTACGAGAATCATCTGCCTGGCCGAGGCCGTCAAGGCGGGGATGAGGGACGGCTCCTTGTAGAGCGGATAGCTCAATTTCTTCACGCGCTTGGTCAGGGTGTCGGCTTCTCGAGTCAAGAGAGAGCGGTTGTGCTCGATGATCTCGGGATAGCCGATCCCGGGCGTGGAAAGCACCCGCCAGACGGAATCGGCCTCTTCGGCCGAAGCCGGCCCCAGCCAGAATTCCCCCTTGAGGCAGTCTCCCTCAGTGAGAAAGAGCATGGCTCGGTTGAAGCCCAGCCCTGGGCCCGCGGTCAAGGCGGTCATGATGACGAGCAGGTTGTCCATGAGCGAGAAGGGCTGGAAAAAACTCTGGGCGATGATGGAAAAAAGCTGCAGTTCCTTCGACGCCTCTTGAGAAAACTCGTGCAGGAAGAGGTTGTAGCGCTCGATCACTCGTCGCTCCAGCCTTTGGGGACGACCCGGATGCCCCCCTCGCTGATCATGAAATTGGCCCCGTCCCTTTTCTCGCTTGAGCCGATCTCGAAATGGTCCGGGATCCGGGAGAACTTATCGACGATGACGCGGCGCAGTCTCGCCCCGCGCCCGATCCGCGCCCCCTCGAAAATAATCGACCTTTCGATCCGCGCGTTCGGCAAAATCTCGACGCCTGGCGCGATGATGGAGTTCCGGATCGTCCCGCCCCGGATCCGGCAGCCCGACCCGACGATGGAGGTCCTGATATCGGCATGCTGGATATGGGACGGACCGTATCGAGTTTTGTACGTCCGGATCGGCCAAGCCTTTTCGTCCAGGGAACAGAGTGATGAGGCGGAGAGGAAAGCCATGTTGGCCTGCCAATAGGCGTCGATCGTCCCGATATCTTCCCAATAGCCGTCATAGAGATAGGCATAGACCCGGTGCCTGTCGATGAGCCGCGGGATGACATCCTTGCCGAAATCGTGGCTGCTCAGAGAGTTCTTGGCATCCTGGATGAGGGCCTTGATCAGGATGGGCGTCCTAAAGAGATAGACACCCATAGAAACGAGGGCGCTCTTTTTGTCCCAAGGCAAAGAGGGCGGCTTGGCGGGTTTTTCCAGAAAATCGGTGATCCGGTGATCACGGCTGATGCCAACGACTCCGAAACGGGAGGCCTCAGCTCGGGGGACGGTCTTGGCCAGGATCACGGCCTCGGCCTTCTTTTCCATGAAGAAGCGGATGATCTTCCTGTAGTCGGCCTGATAGACATGGTCCCCGGACAAGACCAGGATGGCCGCTGGATTCTCCTGCTGGATGGAGTAGATGTTCTGGAAGACGGCGTCGGCCGTGCCTTCGTACCAGTGGTCGGCCACCCTTCCCTGCGCCGGGAGGGAGACGATATATCCTCCGCTTTCGGCATGAAAGATGTTCCAGCCGTAAAGGATATGCCTTTCTAAGGAAAGCGATTTATATTGGGTTAGAAGGGCGATCTTGCGGAGGCCCGAATTCAGCGAGTTGGAGAGACTGAAATCGATTATCCTATAGCTTCCCAGGAAGGGAACCGATGGTTTGGCCCGGTCCCGGGTGAGAGGGTAGAGTCTCTCCCCTTTTCCCCCGCAGAGGATCATGGTCAGGATCTTTTCAGATAATGCGTCCATCGGGGATAACGACCTCGGAG
>DAIPLF010000111.1:2178-6277 GCA_036769375.1 Candidatus Aminicenantota bacterium
GACTAGCCTTCATGTCCCTCTCTTAGAGTGATCGCCACTCCGAATTTCTGCCGGCCTGCCAGCCTGAATTTCCAATGGGGCAGGAAGCACATTCCCTGATGAATTATATCATATCCCTCCTCTGATTGGGAAAGCGTCTGCAGCGGAAAACGCCAGATCGCAGGGTTGCCGCCGAACTCCAGGAGCCATTTCCCCCGCGCGAGGAAGAGAGTTTTTTCCCTGATTTCCCACTCCTGAGGAAGGAGATAGAAATTCCATTCTATCGCGAAGAAAAGCGCGACCTCTTTCTCGGCCTCGTTTTCCAGCTCATAGGTGATCACGACTCCGTCCGGCAGCGGCGCGATGCCCTTGGTCACCCGAACAGGAAGGCGCTCTCCCTCGACCCAAACGTGCCCCTGCCTCGACAGGAGAGCGGAATCGCTCTGCAGGGTAAACCGGTATTCCTGGTTGACGAAATCTCCCTGCTCGCCGTAGTCGACCGTTCGGAAACTCTCCAGCGAGGTTTGGGATTGGAGGAAATGGTCGAGGAGCGAGAAGCGGGGATGCCAGTCGTACCTGAGAAGAGAGGCGGCTTCAGCCGGGAGCTTCTTGGCCTGCTCATGGATGCTCTTTCCGCCGTCGCCGGCACTCTGTTCCTTCTGGTGGTGGTAAGACTCCGGCCGTCTGGCCAGCACATCGGAGAAATTGCGGCCGAGGATGCGGTCGTCGAATTCGACGAGGCTTCCACCGTAAGAAGGCTTGAGCAGGAGGTTGAAGCGGTCGTGGCGCAAGAAGAGTTCTTCCCGGCCGTCGAGGTCATAGTCCAAAACCTCCCACCCGGGGCGGAGCGGCAGCCGTTTTTCCGCCCCGATCAAATGTCGATAAGCTGACTCCCGAAGATGCGGCAGGTAGAGGCCTCCGAAGACCCCGTGCCAGTAAGGATCATTGCACTGAGCTCTGTAGAGCTCACGGGCGGCTTCCGGGTTTGGGTTTTGCCGGACTTCGCGGGAGACAAGAAGCATTCTCTTGTGAAGGTGATTGCTCTCGGGATACTTGAGGAAGAACTCGCGAAAAAATCCGCCACGCAGAAAGCGGCGCCCCTCGGGGGGAACCTCTTTTTTGAGGGCCCGAAAGCACTCGAAGCCGGCAGGATCCAGGACCCATTCCATCATCTCCTCGTATGAGGCCGGGGGAAGATAGACCGGACCGAGCGAAGGCCGGCGGTCCAGGTATTCAGAATAGGTCAGCGTGGGAACGCCTTCATCTTCCAGGAATTCCAGGAACCGGGAGAGCCACCCTTCCTCATAAACCCACTTATGCGTGCCCGGCCAGAGCCCGAACTTTTCGCCGTCATCCCCAAGGATGGCCAGCCCTCCCCTCTCGGCGATCTCCCGGAAGCAGGCGCGGACATCCTCTATAGCCCGGAAGGGGACGAAATAACGAAGCTGCTTGCTTACCGGAAAAAGGATCAAAGGCGATCCTTCTTCTTCCGTGATGTAGGGATGCTCGATATCCTTGACCCCGGCGTAATGGAAGTGCTCTTCATCAAGGAGGGTGTATTCGATGCCGGCGCTGGCCAGCGTTTTCGGCAAGTGAGGTTCCCAGACCCTTTCCGTCAGCCAGACGCCCCTGGGCCTCCGGCCGAAATGATCGGCCAGAAAATCACTCATCAAGCGAAGCTGTCCAATCCTATCCTCTTCCGGGATGATGGACAGCACCGGCTCGTAGAAGCCGCCACCCAAGAGTTCGACTTGGCCGCGGCCGGTCATTTCCTTGACCAGCTCCCAGGACCGTTTTTCTTTTTCCGCCATGTACTCCCAGAGGGGGCCGGAAAAATGGAGAGTGAAACGGATCGCCGGATGCTTGGCCAGAGCGTTGAGAAAGGGCTCATAGCAGTCGTGAAAAGCTCTCTTGAAGACCGCGGCAAAATTCCCCACCGGCTGGTGGTTATGGACGGCGAAAAGAAAGGTCGGCTCAGCCATCGCCGACTCCCCTTTTCTTCGCTTGGCAGGCCTTCTTGAGATAGCCGTGGAAGAGGGCCTCGAATTCGGCGACATTCTCCTCGCCGAACCACCAGAACCAATCCGAGCCCTCGGCGATGTACATCTCTGGGCTGGGTCCGCATTTCTCCCTGGCCCGTGTCAGGGCGTCCCAGGCAGCGTTCTTGGCCGGAGACCCGACCCATTTGGAAAAATTGCCCAGCCAGGTTCCGGGCACAACGTCCAGCTCGGACCGCGGTTTGGCCATGGCCAAATATCTGTCAAGGAACGTGGGGGTGAGGTTGGTCTTCTGGAGGACCCGGCCGTAGAGCTCACGGAGAAAAGGGACGCCGTTATCGCAGTAACCCGCCCAGGGGTTTTCGCCATCGAGCGCGATGATGCAGATCGCTTCCTCCGGGCATCCTTTTCTTTTTTCTTCGAGCTTGGCCAGGAGATGGGAAACAGCGTCCTTTGCCGGCCAGCGCCAGTACTCGAAGCTGATCAGGTCGGAGAGTTCCCGATCGCGGAAAAAGACATTCAGTCCCTGACAAGAGTAAGGGCGGTACATTCGCGGCACATCCGGCCCTGTCTTGAGGGTTTTCCAGAGAATGTTCTCGTCGGTTACAGCAAACGCATAGCCCTCGTCAGCCATCGCTCTAGCGACTTCCTTGCTGATGCCCCCTTCCGAAGGCCAGATCCCGCTGGGGTACCCGCCGAAGACGCTCCGGAAGTACTCCCTCCCTCTTTTGATCTGCTCTTTTCCGTCTTCGGGGTGAGCGAAATGGAGGGAGGGCATGAACGTCTCCCCGCCTACAGAAATATCGAAGACCAGCGGGAGCAGAGGATGATAGTAGGCCGATGTGGTCAGCTCGATATGGCCGTCCTGCCAGATCTTCTTATAGTAGGGGATAACCTTTTTCCAGGTTCTTTTCTGTTCATCGAGAAGGACGTCTCTGTCGTGCCCGATATCTACAGCGGGAGAGAAGAAAGACCGGAGGGCGAGGCGCTGAGCTTCCCCGGGGTCGGAAGGGGAAGTTCCTGGGGGGAGGAAGCGGCAGAGCCTTTCTACGTCGGCCGGCTTCAGCTTTCGGGGATCGGCTTGCAGCAGTTCCTGAATGGGGTCGACGGCCCGGCCCGTGGAATAGTCCTCGATCTGTTCGAGCAGGCAGGGCACGAGGTTAAAAGTACACGGGAACCCGGTTTCCTTGGCCAGGAAAGCCATCTGGTAATAATTCTTGGTCAGGTGGTAATTCACCCACGGCAGGACGTATCGACCGCTTCCCGGGTCCCTGTAGATGGGTTGGTGGAGATGCCAAAAGATGGAGAGGTACATCGGCTCTGACGCGTCCTCTCAGGCCTTTTCCCTTTTTTTCTGGTTTTTCCAGTAGTCCAGGCATTCCAGACTGCAGAAGTGGAGAACATATTCTTGTCCTTCCGCGTGCAGCGCGGCCGCCCTGGGGATCATCTTCTTGCAGATATGACAGGGCAGCTTTTCTTTGTTCTTTTTTTCCATGTTCCGCTTTCCTTTAAGAATCGGGGATGCATTATAACGGACTTTTCAGCTTGAAAAAAAGCCAGTTCTTGTCCTCGGGGTTCCCGGCCTTGAGCTTTATCAGGCCGTACCGGCCCTTGAGCTTACGTCCCTTGATCTCGATAACCCGCTTGCCCGGATCGGTTTCCTGAGGTAGGTAAACCCCGTGGTCCCAGACCTCGACTTTTCCCGCTCCGTACTCTCCTTGGGGAATGATCCCCTCGAACCCCTCATAGCCCAGGGGATGGTCCTCTGTCTCGACGGCCAGGCGTCGGATTCCCTCTTCCCGCGGAGGAAGCTTGGGGATGGCCCAGCTCTTGAGGGCTCCCCCCTCCTCGAGGCGGAGGTCATAGTGGAGGTGCGAGGCGTGATGCTTCTGGATGACGTAGATCAGGCTTCGAGCCTTCTTGGAGGCCGGCGAAGGACGCGGCTCGGGAGTCTTCCGGAAGTCTCTTTTTGCCTTGTATTCTTCGAGGGTCATGGCCGGGTCAGGTCTCCTCCTATTATCTGTGGAGGAAGCTCCGTTCGCTGTCCGACTCTCCTGGCCGGCGTGTAATGATCATGGCCAGGCCGAGTTCGTTGGCCCGGTCGATAACCTCCTGATCCTTGA
>DAIPLF010000112.1:0-6263 GCA_036769375.1 Candidatus Aminicenantota bacterium
GGCCGCCGGATCAACGTCATCAATCAGAAGCTGAGCTATCTCGTCCGCTGCGGCGACCCCGATGCCGTGGACTCGATCGTTCCCATGGCCTTCGGCAACCTGGCCTTGGACCTCATCATGGAAAAGAAGTCCGGCCGGATGGTCTGCCTGCGGAACGGCGAATACGACGACGTGCCCATCGAGATCGTGACCAGCAAGAAGAAGATGATCGATGTGGATAAGTATTATGACAGGGAGCGGCTCCGCCCCCTGTACAAGAGCTTCCACCAAAAGCCGCTGTTCATCATGACCTCAGACTAGACGATCGGTTCGAACCTCGCGGTGAAGTGGCGGAGGAACCGCTGCTCGTGCGTCAGCTTCAGGCCACGGATCCCTTCTCGTTTCTTCCAGACCTCCAGGATGACTTCGATCACGTAGTCTATGTGGCTTTGCGTGTATGTCCGGCGCGGAATGGCCAGGCGGACAAGGTCCATCTTGGCCTCCTTGTCGAACATCAGCGTCCCGATCTCAACCGAACGGATGCCCCCCTCTAGATAGAGCTCATTCGCCAAGGCCACTCCAGGGAACTGCTCCAGGGGGATCTGCGGCACAAAAGCGCGCGCGTCGATGTAGATGGCATGCCCGCCCGGCGGCTGGACAATGGGCACACCGAATTCTGAGATATGATTGCCGAGATAGGCCGTCGAAGCGATGCGGTATTTCAGGTAGTCTTCCTCGAGCGCTTCCTGAAGGCCCACGGCGACCGCTTCCAAGTCACGGCCGGCGAGCCCCCCGTATGTGGGAAAGCCCTCGGTGAGGATGAGGAGGTTCTTTTCCTGGTGGGCAAGGGCGTCGTCATTCGTGCACAGGAAGCCGCCGATATTCGCCAGGCCGTCTTTTTTCGCCGACATCGTGCAGCCTTCGCCCAGAGCGAACATTTCCCGCGCGATATCTTTTGGGGTCTTGCTCTCGTAGCCGGACTCGCGCAGCTTGATGAAATAGGCGTTTTCGGCGAATCGGCAGGCGTCAAAATAAAGCGGAATGCCGGACTTGCGGCAGAGGGTGCTGACCTGCCTCACGTTCTCCATCGAGACCGGCTGGCCGCCGCCGGAGTTGTTTGTCACGGTCAGCATCACCAGAGGGATCTTCTCTTTGCCTTCGCGCCCAATGACCTCTTGCAGCGCAGCGACATCCATGTTGCCCTTGAAGGGGTGTTTGAGGCCGGGCTGTCTGCCCTCGGGTATGACGAGGTCCAAGGCGACCCCGCCCACATATTCAAGATTGGCCCGCGTGGTGTCGAAGTGGGTGTTGTTCGGGACGATCTGCCCCTTCTTCACCATGACGCTGAAGAGGATGCGCTCGGCCGCACGCCCCTGATGGGTCGGGATCACGTGCCTGTAGCCGTAGATATCCTGGATGGAATCGCGGAATCGGATGAAGCTCCTGCTCCCGGCATAGCTCTCATCGCCTTCCATCACGGCGCCCCACTGGCGGGTAGACATAGCGCCGGTGCCGGAGTCGGTCAGCAAATCGATGAGAACGTCATCGGCCTCCAAAAGAAACTGGTTATAGTGAGCGGCCCTCAGGAGCTGCTCGCGCTGGTCCCTTGTTGTCCAACGGATAGGCTCGACGCTCTTGATGCGAAAGGGTTCAATGATCGTCTTTATCGGCATTCCTTTCTCCTTCGGGGACGTTCCCCAAAGTGCCACCCCTCCGTTTCAGGCGGCTTCGTCGACCAGCCGGATCTCCTGGAACCGGGCGAAAAACCCGAGCTCCTTGGTGATATCTCCATAGACCGTCTGACGGTGGAGCCCGGCCGTCCAGTTCTGCCAGAGCCGGGTGGCGTTGCCATCGACTTTGACTTCGATCTTGGTCCGGCAGCCCCGGTCATCCTCCAGCCTCACCGGCGCCGTGATCACCGTGCCAGTAAAATAGCGCATCGTGTCCATCCCCACGAGCATCGCCTGGGTAACCCTCTCGCCGACGCGCATCTCCACCTGCGGCACGACTCCCTCCTGCCTCTCCATGACCGACCTCAGCTTGTAGGGCGCGGCCGGCTTTCCCGGGCCGGCCATCCGGGGCGTTCCCAGGCAGTGGGCGAGAATGATGCTCCCCCTGGATTCGTCGACCGTCGGATCGCTGACGAACCCGGGCCGGCCCACCAGGCCCTGGAAAATGATGTGGATCATGGTGGAGCGGAGGTCAGATTCGCATATGCCGCCCAGCCCCAGGTTATTGAGCCTGGCGAATCCGAGGCAAGGATAGGCGGGAAGCTTGATCGTTTTGTCCCACATCGAGCCGTAGCAGTCGACGGTCATCACCGTGGCGCCCTCTTCATCGAGGAGCTTCTCGAAGGCCAAGGCCAGCTTGGCGGACTTCAGGATATCTTCCGGCCCCGGCTCGACGACCTGGACGGCTCCCTTGGTCCAGCGGCCGGCTTCTTCCTTGGCCGCTTGGTCACTGATGCTGTCATAGATGGCGACCATCCGGTCGAGCCCGACCGGCTTGATCTCCGTACCGAACTTCCTCCTCACCGTGTCCGCGTAATCGGAAAAATCGGCCGTGCTCAGGTTGATGACTTTGGCCTCCCGGAGATGGTGAATGGCCCGGAACGGCCTGACGGCGACGGCCAGCTGGCTCGTGTCTGTTGTCAGGAGGCAATCCAGCTTGGCTCCCAGAGGGCGCCGGCGGATCTCTCCAAAGTCCACCCATTCATGTCCCGAATACGGGCGGGCGAAGATTATGGTGGGCCTGGCTGCGGCCAGGATCTCGTTGAAAATGTCGCCCACGTCGATGTTGAGATGGATGATCAGGATGCCGTCCACCCCGGCCAGCCTGTCCCTGAGGGCGGTGACCTGAGCCGGCGTGGCCACCAGCTCATCCACGGCGAAATCGATATCGGCGAACTCGTCCTTCATCCGGGCGAATTCGGCTTTATAAAAGGCGATCTCCTGGGGGACATCGAGGGTCGGTTTGGGCCAATTTCCCTTGGGGATCGCCACGAACAAGCGCGCGACCTTGACCTTGGTCCCCCGGCAGCCCGGGCTGACCAGTTTCAGAGCCGAATCCTGTCCGGCCGCGGTGAATGGCCAAAGCCTGGGGCCCGCCGCACACATCGCACCTCCGGCCATCGCGAGTTGGATGAATTCTCTTCTCTTCAATTCTTTGGCCATAAGCACCTCCCGCAAGATCCGGCTTGAGCTAGGGATTATGTTTTAGGTTGGCCAATAATTCAAGAGGATTTCTTCCCTGTCCCTTTCCCGGAGATCTCTTTCATCAGGTCGATCTGGATCTCCTGGATTTCAAGAAGCGTCTGCCATTCTCTCCTCAGGAAGTGATCCAGCTTCTGGTGGAGATAGCGGACTTCCAGCTCAGCCTTCAAATTGACTTGATAGTCGTATTCCGACCTCAGGCGGTCCTTGGCGTCCTGACGGTTTTGACTCATCATGATGATGGGCGCCTGCAAGGCCGCCAGACAAGAAAGGACAAGGTTGAGAAGGATAAAGGGATAAGGGTCAAGAGGCTTTCGCAACAGCAGAACCGAATTGAGTAGGATCCAAAAAACGAGGCCGGCGCCAAACAGCAAGATGAACCTCCAGCTTCCGCCGTAGGCCGCGAGCCGGTCGGCTAGGTGCTGTCCAAGGGTCAAGCGCCCTTCGTATTCCCGGTGGATGTCCTTGGATACCGTCTCCTGCTCTTGGATGCTCGTAACGACTTCCTGTTCGAGGGCCGTCAGTTCCCCCTTTTCTTCTTCCAGGGCCGCCTTGATAAATTCCATGCGGTAGGAATTCAGGTCAGAGGAGCAAATCCAGCCTTCCCTGTTCGCTTTGGGGTGGTCTCGCTGAATCATCTTGAAAACACCTTCGTTGACAAAGGCGAGGGGGAAGACCTCACCGCTGGTCTTGGACTGACCGCAGACCTCGCAGATGATGGGTTGTTCTTGATCTTCAGGCATAGGCATCCTCCTTGGGAGAGCCTGGTCCTGGTCAAGATGGAGAAAACGCTGGACCTGTCCGCGCAGAAAGATGACCAGTTCTCCGGAGGAAACTATAAACTAAAGACCGTAAAGAGGGAAGCCCGTCTATTGGATCTCCGCCAGGGCCTTGGCCGCTTCGGAATGGCCGGGCTCAAGCTCGAGCGCTTTTTTGTATGCGTCCTTGGCTTTCTGGATATCCCCCTTTTTCTGGAGGGCGGTCCCGAGCCTGAAATAGGCCTCGGGGAAAGGTTTCCTGAGGACGGCCGCCTCAAAATCCTCGATGGCCCCATCAAGGTCACCGCCGAAGCCGGGAGGCGCCATCAGCCGGACCATGCCCCGGCCGAAATGCCCATCCGCATTCTTGGGATCGAGCTGGAGTGCGGTTTCATACTCCTGCATGGCCCCCATCCCGTACTTCATCATGTTGGCGGGATTGCCCTGGGCCAGGCTTCCCATGGCATGCCCTTTCCAGGCATGAAGGTCGGCGTTGTCAGGATCCTTGGCTAGGAGCGCATCGGCCATGTCGAGAGCCTCCGAGAACTTCTTCTGCTCGAACAGCGTCTTGACTCCGTCCAGGGACGCATCCTTGGGGACATCGCCAGATTTGGGTGCGCTGCCGGGCTGAGCCGCCGCCGGCTTCCCTCCAAAAGGCGACTTGTCTCCCATCATTTGGGGCAGCGCCTGCAGCAGAATAGGAAGCAATTCCTGAAGGAAAGAGGGTTTCTTCTCCTCTTCGGGGAAGAGCTCGACGCGGACATCCTCGCCTTCGATGATCAGGATCCCGAGCGGAATGGTCTTACCGCCCAAGCCTCCGCCGAAGGCCATCATCGAGCCGCCCCCGCCCAAGCCATAGCGGATCTTGGCGAAGGGCACAACGAACGTCTCTCCGATTTTGACCGGGTCGCCGACCACCGCGCCGACCCTCAGGTTTGAGACCAGCTTGTCAAATTCCGCCAGAGGCTGCTCGAGCGGGACCTGAGCGTTCAATAGCCCTGAAAAAAGCAGCATGCCCCCAAAAACAAGAACTGCTGATTTTTTGACTTTCATGGGGAATTCCTTATTTCTTCGGGATCTTGCCGACACTGACGAACTTCGAGCCCGCCTTTGTCACGACCACAAAACCCAATGGCCGGGCTTCCCCGCTCATGTAGAAGCCCCTGCCGCCCATATCGGGGGCCTGGGGAGCGCCACCTCCGCCTCCGCCGAAGCCGATGTCGATCATCATGATCGGGAGGAGAGTCACTTTCCCGACCTTTATCGGCTCGCCCACAACCGTATTCACTTGCAGGCTGCTGTTCAGCCGCTGGGCCATCGCTTCGGCCAGCTGGTACATGGGAAGCGAACCCTTTGCCGGGGTTGGCTTGAGCTTCTTTTCAGTCTGCCCTTGGGCCTGGGCCAGGCCGCAAACAAGAATACCCATGACGCAAAGGATGAGAATCTTGCTCTTCAACGCAGCACCTCCTTTTTTTGATAAAAGGGACAGGACCGTAATTATGATTCCACCTCTGCTATCCCTGATATCACTATATACTACGAACACCGGGGAGACAAGGTTCTCTGAGGAGTATATAATAAATAAGAGATGACGGATGGAGGGAAGAGATGAAAAAGCACACGTTGAAAGAAGCGTTCTTGGAGTTGGTCTCGATCAGCCTGCTGGTGCTTGTTCCCGGGCTGCGGGCGGGGCTTTCCGCTCAAGAAATGAGCGACCAGGAGAAGCGTGTCGAGGAGGCCATCCTGGTCTTCCAAGAGATCGCCGAGCTGGCCGATGAGGGGATTCCCGCTTCTATACTAAAGAAGGCCCAAGGTATCGCCATCATCCCGGGAGTCATCAAGGCCGCCTATGGCGTCGGCGGCGAGTACGGCAGGGGAGTGGTGCTTGTCCAGAACAAGGGGGTTTGGAGTTCCCCCTCGTTCATCACCCTTGCGGGCGGAAGCCTGGGCTGGCAGATTGGCGTCCAGAAATCGGACCTGGTCCTGGTGTTCAAGACGAAACAAAGCATTGACAATATCGCCGAAGGCAAGATCACTCTCGGTGCGGATGCCAGCGTCGCCGCCGGCCCGGTCGGCCGTGGCGCGCAGGCCAATACGGACCTCGATTTGAAGGCGGAGATCTATGCTTACTCCAAGGCGAAGGGCCTTTTCATCGGGGTCTCCCTAAAAGGGGCGGCCATCCAGATCGATGGGAACGCCAACCAGAAATTCTATAATGATCCCGGGATCACCGCCCGCCGCATTTTCAGCGACCCTGGCCTCGGGAGCCGTCCGGTCGCAGACAAGCTGAGGAAGATCTTGGCCGAGTACCTGA
>DAIPLF010000113.1:0-6257 GCA_036769375.1 Candidatus Aminicenantota bacterium
CGGCAGGCGCGGATCACCCGGACGGCGATCTCGCCCCGGTTGGCAATCAAGATCTTTTTGAACATCTATAGAGGGATATTGCCGTGTTTCTTGGAGGGATTCTTGTCCCGTTTGTTCTCCAGGAGGCGGAGCGCAGCGATGAGCTTTTGCCGGGTGAAGCGCGGCTCGATGACCTCGTCAAGATAGCCCTTCTCACAGGCGATATAGGGGTTGGCGAATTTCTCCCGGAATTCCAGGATCTTGACATCACGGCTCGAGGTCGATTCCGCGCTTCCATTGAGTTCCCGCTTGTAGACGATGTTCACCGCCCCCTCCGGGCCCATGACGGCGATCTCGGCCGTGGGGAACGCGTAGTTAATGTCGGCCCGGATGTGCTTGGAGGCCATAACGCAATAGGCCCCGCCGTAGGCCTTTCGGGTGATCACGGTGATCTTGGGAACTGTTGCCTCAGCGAAAGCATACAGGAGCTTGGCGCCATGGCGGATGATGCCCCCGTGCTCCTGGGCAACGCCGGGGAGGAATCCGGGCACATCTTCAAAGGTGATGAGCGGAACGTTGAAGGCATCGCAGAAGCGGACGAAGCGGGCCCCTTTGTCGGAGGCGTTGATATCCAGGGCCCCCGCCAGATGCTCGGGCTGGTTGGCGACGATTCCGACGGGCTTTCCCGCCAGCCGGCCGAACCCGATGACGATGTTCTTGGCATACTCCCCCTGGACCTCGAAGAAATAGTTGTCGTCGACGGCCTCGCGGATGACCCGGCGGATGTCATACGGCTGATAGGGATCATCCGGAACCAGCAGGTTGGCCTCTTCGCTCGACCGGTCCCAAGGGTCTGAAGTCTCTTTCTCCGGCGGGTCCTCGAGATTGTTGCTGGGGATGAAAGAGAGGATTTCCCGGATGAGAGCCAACGCGTGTTGTTCGTTATCGGCCGCAAAATGGGCGACTCCGCTCAGGGCGTTGTGAGTCTCGGCCCCGCCCAGCTCCTCCATGCTCACCTCTTCATGGGTGACCGCTTTGATGACATCGGGGCCGGTGATGAACATGTTGCCGACCTCTTTGGTCATGATGATGAAATCCGTGATGGCGGGCGAATAGACGGCCCCTCCGGCGCAGGGTCCCATGACGGCTGAGATCTGAGGGATGACTCCCGAGGCCAGGACGTTCCTCAGGAAAATGTCCGCGTAACCGGCGAGGCTGGCGACACCCTCCTGGATGCGGGCCCCTCCCGAATCGTTGAGCCCGATTATGGGAACGCCGACTTTCATGGCCAGGTCCATGATCTTGACGATCTTGGCGGCGTTGGCGCCGCTCAGCGAGCCGCCAAAGACGGTGAAATCCTGCGCGAAGACAAAGACCTGCCGGCCGTCGACCCGGCCGAAGCCGGAGACGACCCCGTCCCCGGGGATCTGTCTCTTCTCCATCCCAAAATCACGGCTCTGGTGAACGACGAGCTTGTCCATTTCCTGGAAGGACCCTTCATCGAGAAGAAAACCGATCCGTTCCCGCGCCGTCAGCTTGCCCGCCTGGTGCTGCTTCTTGATCCTCTCGGCGCCTCCGCCCAGCTCAGCCAGACGGTTTTTCTCCTTGAGGTCATCCAGTTTTTTTGGGATGCTCATGACGACCCCTCCGGGAGCAGTTCATTTCTTGACCTTTCCCCAGTCCCTCAAGAATTTTTCGATCCCGATGTCGGTCAGAGGATGCTTGACGAGCTTATCGATGACAGAATAGGGAATGGTGGCAATGTGAGCGCCAAGGAGGGCGGCGTCGACCACGTGGCGGGGATGCCGGATGCTGGCGACGATGACCTCGGTCTTAAACCCGTAGTTGCCAAAGATCAGCAGGATCTGCTCGATGATCTCCATCCCCTCTTGGGAGATATCATCAAGCCGGCCGATGAAGGGGCTGACAAAGCAAGAGCCCGCTTTGGCGGCCAGGAGCGCCTGACTGGGGGAGAAGATCAGCGTTGTGTTGACCATAATTCCTTCTTGAGAGAGGATCCGGGTGGCTTTCAGCCCTTCGAGGCCGATGGGGATTTTGACCGCGATATTGGAGGACAGGGCAGCCAGCTTGCGGGCCTCCGGGACGATCTCGGCGGCCCGCGCAGAGACGCACTCTACACTCACAGGACCGGGACAAAGGCGACAGATCTCCTTGACGAGATCCTCAAATGCCAGGTTCTCCTTCGCGCAGAGCGAAGGGTTGGTGGTCACACCGTCCAGGATCCCCCAGCCGGCTACTTCTTTGATCTCAGCTAGGTTTGCCGTATCCAGGAAGAATTTCATTCGCTCCTCCGTTCTGTCCTTGCCAGGCTATGACGATAACGCGCCTCGCGGTCCGCTCGCCGCAACCGTGTTGGAGAGGGTTCCGATGCCCTCGATCTGGACGTCCACTCTGTCCCCGGGGACCATGGGGCCGACCCCTTCCGGCGTCCCGGTGGTGATGATATCTCCCGGATAGAGGGTCATGATGCGGGAGACATAGCGGACGAGGAAGGGGACCGGAAAGAGCATGTTCCGGGTGCTCGATGACTGCCTGAGCTTTCCGTTAAGGAAAGTCTTGATCCGCAACCTGGCCGGGTCAAGGCCTGTAGCGATGCATGGCCCGATCGAGGCGAACGTGTCAAAAGATTTGGCCCGGGTGAACTGGACGTCCTTGGCCTGAAGGTCCCTGGCCGTGATATCGTTGAAACAGGTGTAGCCCAGGATGAAGTCCTCGACGTCCGCCTCTTCGGGGAGCCGCTGGGTTTTTTTCTTAATGATCACAGCCAGTTCGCCTTCGTAATCCACCCTCTCCGATATATCGGGGTAGGAGATGATTCCGTTCGGCCCTATCACCGCCGAGGGCGGCTTAAGGAAGAGCAGCGGCTCTTTGGGCACAGGGTTCCCGAGCTCCCGGCTGTGGGCGGGGTAGTTACGGCCGACGCCCACGATCTTGGAGGGCTCAACGGGCGGAAGAAGCGTGACCCGGCTGATAGGAACAGCCCTCTTCCCGACCCGGTACTTTAAAAAGATGGAGCCGGAAACGGGGTAAAGGTTCTCTTCCCTGAGGACGCCGAAGAGGATCTCGTTCCTGTGCTCAAACCGATAGATTTTCATTCAGGGGAGTCGTCCCTTGCGATCCCGAGTGCGGTGGCCGACTTCTGACTTTCATTCCCCGCACTGTCCAGTGCAGTAATAGCATATTCATATCTTCTTCCCTTTTCAACTTTCGCGTCCGAATAGGAGCTGTCCGTCGCCGGAAGCCTGGCGAGCTGGATGAAATCGCCCTCATCCTGCTCCCGGCGCCAAACCGAGTATCCGGCAAGGTCGGATTCCCGGCCCGCCTGCCAGCTCAAAGCGATATACCCCGGACCGACGACGGCCGTCAAACCTGCGGGCGGTGCCGGAGGGAAGACATCCTTGGCGATAGCCTCTGCAGGCTCCGAATTCTCACTCTCCACCCGGGGGGCCGACTCCAAGGCCGTCCGGATGAAATAGCGGTAGGTGCGACCAGAGGAAAAGCCTTTGTCCGGGAATTCCGTTGTCTTGACGGGAGCCGTATTCAAGCGCGAGGGCGGGTTTTCCCCTTCCGATCTGTAAATGTTATAGCCTATTGACGCGGGAGAAGCGGTCTCAGCGGCGGCCTGCTCCGGGCTTTCCCAGCTGACTTGGATATGGTCCTCAAAGACCACAGCCCGCACATTCCGGGGAGGAGCGAGCGGCGTCCGGGCTTCCTGCGAAACGGGCTGGGCAAACGCAGAGGCTCTTTTTTTTAGGTCCCTCACTCGGAGCGAGAAGGTCAGGACCTTCCGTCCAATATCCTCGTTGGCCAGAGCATAAGAGTAAGTGAGTTCGCTTCCTGTCTTTGCGCCTGCGGGGCGGAGGGAGTCGAACCTGTCCTGGCTGACCTGGGCCAAAAGCACGCCCTTGCCTTCGAACTGCTCAGCGGTCCAAGTCTTGGCGCTGCCCTCGGCCCGCCGGTCTTCCTTGATCAACCAGATTTCCACCTCGCTGACCTCGCCCAACGGGTTCCCATCGACATAGGCCGAAGGATTGGTCCAGGTCAGCAAAAGCGCGGCGCCTCGCTGGGCGAGGACGAGATTCTCCACGGCTTGAGGCACCCGCAACAGCGGGGGCTGGATCGGGCCCTTCTTTCCGCAGCTGGCTATGACGATCAGGCTGGTTATGAGAATGGGGAGGAACGAGCGCCTCGCCATCAGAGGATGAACCGCCGCAGGTCCTGGTCTTTGAGGATATCTCGAAGCTGACCTTGCACGTAGGCTCTATCGATCAGGATATTCTTCTCCGTTATTCCCGGGGCTGAAAAGGAGATTTCCTCCATGACCTTCTCCATGATGGTGTGCAGCCGCCGGGCTCCGATGTTTTCCGAATCCTGATTGACCTTCTCGGCGATATCGGCGATCTCGTCAACGGCATCTTCGGTAAACTCGACATGTACGCCCTCGGTCTCCATGAGCGCCCGGTACTGCCTGATCAGGGCGTTCTCGGGCTCGATCAGGATCCGGAGGAAATCCTCTTTGGTGAGCGAGGTGAGCTCCACGCGGATGGGGAACCTGCCCTGGAGCTCCGGAATGAGGTCGGCCGGCTTGGAAACATGGAAGGCGCCGGCTCCGATGAACAGGATGTGGTCTGTCCTCACAAGACCGTAGCGTGTGTTGACCGTCGTGCCCTCGATGATCGGCAGGAGGTCCCTCTGGACGCCCTCGCGGCTAACCTCAGGGCCCCGGCCGGACTCGCGGCCGGCGATCTTATCCACCTCGTCCAGGAAAATGATGCCCGAGTGTTCCACCCTCTCGACAGCCAGCCGGGCCACCTGGTCCATGTCGACAAGGCGTCTCTCTTCCTCCTCCAGAAGGAAGTCCCTAGCTTCACGGATCTTGACGCGCCGTTTCTTGGACTTGCCGCCCAGCCAGCCGGGAAGGATCTCCTGGAGGTGGATCCCGATCTCCTCCACTCCCTGGTTGGAAAAGACCTCGAACGGAGGGGCCATCTTCTCCTTGACTTCGATCTCGACCAGGCGATCGTCCAGGACACCGTCCCGGAGCTGCTTCCGCAGCTTCTCTCGAGTCTCCAGGAAGCGGTCGTAATCGCCTTCCGCCAGAGCGTTCTCTTTCCGTCTCGACGGCGGAAGGAGCAGGTCCAGGACCTTCTCCTCGACGTTGCTGTCGGCCTTTTCCCTGATCTCTTCGATCTTCTCCTGTTTGACCATGTCAACCGAGATGCGCACCAGGTCGCGGATCATCGACTCTACGTCACGCCCCACATACCCCACTTCGGTAAACTTGCTGGCCTCAATCTTGAGGAACGGAGAAAAGGTGAGCTTGGCCAGGCGGCGGGAGATCTCGGTCTTGCCGACGCCGGTGGGCCCGATCATCAGGATGTTTTTGGGCGCGATCTCGTCGGCCAGCTCGGGAGGGAGCTTTCTCCTCCGGTAGCGGTTGCGCAAGGCTATGGCTACGGCCTTCTTGGCTCCCTTCTGACCGATGATGAATTTGTCGAGCTCGGAGACAATTTCCTGGGGAGTGAGCTCGGCGTCAGTCGACTCCTCGGGGACTTGGCGGACGACTTTGGACTGTGTCACGGCGACTCCGTTACAGCTCCTCAACTGTGACTTGGTCGTTCGTATAAACGCAGATACCGGCGCTGATCAGCAGCGCTTCGAGGGCGATCTCTTTGGCGGAGAGGCTGGTGTGCCGGATCAGGGCGCGGGCTGCGGCCAGAGCATATGGCCCGCCCGAGCCGATGGCGATGATCCCATCGTCAGGTTCGACGACATCGCCCGTACCCGAAATGAGAAAGGAGGTGCTCTTGTCGGCCACTATGAGCAGGGCCTCAAGTTGGCGGAGAGCCTTGTCCAGGCGCCAATCCTTGGCCAGCTCGATGGCCGCCCGGGAAAGGTTGCCCCGGTGCTCTTCGAGCTTGTTCTCAAACCTGGAGAACAGGGCGAAGGCGTCCGAAGTGGATCCGGCGAACCCAGCCAGAACCTTGTCTTTGTGCAGACGCCTGATCTTCCTGGCGGTCTGCTTGAGAATCGTCTGCCCCAAGGATACCTGGCCGTCCCCCGCCATGGCAAGGCATCCGTTGTGGCGGACACAAATAACAGTTGTCGAATGGGTCATGGATCTGCCTTTTTCAGTCCTATCATAATGCAGGTTTTCCCTAAAGTAAAGGCGCTGGGAATGTGCCCCTAAAGTCCGTCCGGGGCCTTTCCGGACGACTCAATAGGTGCTACAATAATGGAATTAGACCGATGATCAT
>DAIPLF010000114.1:0-6246 GCA_036769375.1 Candidatus Aminicenantota bacterium
TACTTTTGCTTTTTTCAGTGGTATAAAATACTGGCTTGATTATAGTCTGGAGGTATCACCGATGACCGTTCATAAAATCTTCCGGATGACCTTATTCAGCCTGATCATCCTCACTGTTGCTGCCGTTGGCGCAGTCATGGCTCAGGAAGGCGCCCAGGGCGAAACCCAGGAACAAACGGTCGCCCCTGCCGCGACCGAATTCGAGGGAACGGCCACGCTGGGATTGGGCAAGTACTTCTACCTGCCCGCTGCCAGAGGCTACGATATCTATGTCCAGGGCACGATCCAAGGCCAGGATGTCATTTTCCTGAACGGCAAAGAGGTCAGAGTCAAGGGGTCCATGTACCAGGAAGAGCCCTCGGTCTTCGTGGCCGACAGCATCGAGGTCAAGGATGCCGCCGGAGCATATCAGACCGTTTTCACCCGGACCGGAGACGTCAAGCTTGAGAATCATCTTCACACTCAGGAGCGGAACGCGTTCGCGTCGCTAGCCCTCACCAAGGCGGAAAAGAGCGAAGACTGGGAAGGCAAGGGTAAGGCCAAGATCAAAGGACAGCTCGTCGGTGATGCCATCGTCGTGAGCGACGACAAGGGGAAGGAAATCGGCAAGATCCTGGTGGACAGCACCACGGATTTCGCCAAGTATTATATCCAGAAGCTGAAGCTTTTCAACAACAGGCTGTACTTCTACCTCAACATCAAAGATACGGTCGATGTCAAAGTCCGCCGCAGGACGCGCGAGCTCTTTCACGCGGACATTATTTTTGCCGGCCTTTACTGAGGCGGCCTCATCTTGTCCTGACGACAGTCTGGCTGATTAAAGGGGCTGTCGGAGGGAAGCCGGCTTCTTCTTTATCGGTCCTCACTCTCACATAATATTCCAGGTCTTTGTTCGTCTCCGGGCAGGAGACCTTGTACACTCCCCGGGCCAGGTGCTGGAGCGGGACTGCCGCGTACTCCCCGCTGCCCAATTCACGCCAGTATAGCAGGGCCTCCAGCGGCCAGCCCTCGGTCAGGACGATCACCTTGAGATTGAGGGTTTCGCCGGGAGCGAGGACCGTTCTCACCGTCGGGACGATCACCCGGAGCGGGCCCTCATAGACGCGGGGGAGCCGGGCCTCAGGCGGGATCTCTTTTCCCAGGACCTTCTGCAGTTCTTCACCCGGCCGGTGCATCAAAGCGGGCAGAAGATGCTGTTCCCAATTGGCCACGGTCCCAAGCTCTCCCGGGTTGCTGACCGTCAGCAGCAGGTGCCGGTAGAGATCCTTGAGGCTGCTGACCATCGCCAGCCGGATGGGAAGGACTTTCTGTCCGGCCGCCTCGGCCCGGGCCCTTTTGTCGCGGATATCCCGCAGAGCTTCGGTGGCCGCATTGTACTCGGCCCAGAGGCACTCGAGGCGGGCCATCTCCCGCATGTAAGAAAAGCTGGCCAGCCAATAGGCGAACCGGGCGCTGTTTCCTTTCCCGACAACCTTGGCCTCGAGCGCGGCCAGTTCGTCGACAAACCCGTACTCCCTCCGGACTTCATCCCAGGGACGCGGGTCCGGCTTTATTCCGCCCGGACCTGTCCAGACGTTCAGCTGGGGAAGATGCCCGTCGATCCGGGCGAAGATCGCGGCTGCGGGCCCGGCTACCTCAGGGCCGAATTCGTGGCCGGCCCAGTCCTCGTAAAAGTCAAAAGCGGGCGCCTGGCGCGGCGTCTCCGGCCAGTCCGCTTCGTAATCTCCGACCTCCCCGCCTCCGCAGTTGATCTTCTTGGAGAATTGCTTCCCCGTGATCACGAGGCCGGCGATCGAGGGATAATGGATGCGGTCGGTGAAATCGATCTCCAGCCGGCCGTTCTCTACAACGATAGCCGGGAAGCGTAGGTCCAGGGCGCGGTGAAGGCCGACCCGGCCGTAGATGTCCACTTTTTCAGCGACCTTCTTTCCCTGGAGGGAGATGTCGAAAACGCGTCGCCCCTTTTCCTTGATCTCTCCTTCATAGAATTTCAGGACGACGTCATATGTTCCGTTGGGCAGGTTCAGCCGGTAGCCGAAGACGCGGTCCCGGACGTCCCCATAAACCGCGGCGTCGGCCGTCCCGCCGATGGGATTTCCGGCCAAGGCGACGTAGACACCGTTCAGCGGACCTTCCTCCCGGACCGGGGAGAGAGAATGGCCCCAGGGCTCCTGGTCCCAGGCAGCTGCGGCCAGAGCCCCGATATTCGGGGAGAGGGCCCGGGTGCGCCAGTGGATGCCGAGGAGCCCGTCACATCCATAAGCCAGAGCATCGACCGCGTCCTTGCGCATGCGTCCCGCCCAGAGCTGGGGGGAGGTCAGGGCGGGGTCGTCCTCGAGCCAGGGGATGGCCCATTTGGAGCGGCCCTCGATCCGGGCGAACATCGGATCGACAGGCGCTTTCCCGACCTCGCGGCTGATACAGCTGGCCGCCACTTCTTTGGGCAGGACCCGGTCAAAGAGCGTCCGGTCGCTCGGCGGGCCGAGGACCCAGCCGCAGGTCGCCAGGGCGAAGGGGGCACGGACTTCGGCCGCAGCGGCCAGCGCTATCTGGGCGTCGTCCACGACGGACTTGACGGTCTTTTCGTCGGCGTCGCT
Source organism: Candidatus Aminicenantota bacterium (assembly GCA_036769375.1). Lineage (GTDB taxonomy): Bacteria > Acidobacteriota > Aminicenantia > Aminicenantales > UBA8522 > UBA8522. The sequence continues at coordinate 2,598 of DAIPLF010000114.1, forward strand.
CCAAGTCCAGTTCTCATCCGTCCAGAGCCAGTAGTAGTCAAGAGGGAAGGCTTTCTTGAGGCGGTCGAAGAGTCCTTTATAGACCTCCTTGACGACAGCCGGATCCTGCGGATCCAGGCCTTTCTCCTGCAGGCGCTGCCTGACCAACGCAGGGATGGTGAGCGGCATCTCCGTGCCGACGCAGGTCTTGACGCCCAGACTCCGGGCTAGGGTGAAGGCCTCGCGCAGCATGGCCGCGGTGCGGTCAAAAACCAGGTTCGACTCTTCGGGGGTTTTCGGCTCAGGGAACATCCCCTGCATGACATCGGGCCCGAACGCGTCGCTCTCGAATAGCTCGGAGGCGCCGAAGTGAAAATCGCCGGTCTTGGCGGCCTCGTAGCCCCAGTTCCCGCGCAACGTGTTCTGATAGCTCGATGGATAGCTGAAATCCACCCGGCCGTCGGGACGGCTGTCCTCGGGGAGACCGATCCAGACCGTCGGCTCGGCGTTGGGGCGTCCCTCGGGATAGGTGTGCAGACCGAAGAAGTTCATCCTCAGCTTGGGAAGCTGGCTGAGAACGGCTTTATAATCATCCCCATTCCACCAGTCCGGGCCCTCGGGGAAGTCGTGGAACGGATGGATGCCGCGGAGCCGGAAGAGCGGCTTCCCGTGTTCGTCGATAGAGGGGATCTCCAGGGCGATGGGAGTGTCCGGGACGACGTCTCCGTGGAGGGTGAAGCGCACCCCCAGCTTTTCGGCCAGGCGATAGGCGCCGTAGAGGATCCCGGCTCCGTCGCCGCCGGCCACAAGAAGGACCGCACTCTTCCGGTGAGGGAAGGATTTCAGAAGATACTCCTCCGCTCCCAACGCCTCGACTTTTTTCCTAAGACCGGGGTCAGTGAAACGGGAGGCCAGGAAGTGCCCCTTTTCCATGATGAGGACGGCGTCGCCGCGCACCCCGGCGGCATCAGCCCGCGGTTCGATACGGACGAGCTCTCCGGTGCGAAGATAGAGATAGCGCCGGACTTCCCTCGCCGCCAGCTCCTCAAGCGCCGAGGCTTCTTCGGAGATCACGATGGCGGGGCCGCTTTTCAACCCCCGGCATGACGGCAGCAGCATGATCCCGGCGAGGATCGGAATCAGGATCTTCTTGTGATTCATGCCTCTTCCTTTCTCCGCCTTACCTGCGTCCGTTGAATTCTTTGACTGCGTCAATCATGGCCGCGATGTTGGCGACCGGTGTCGTGGCCTGGATGTTGTGGACGGCGTTGAAGATGAACCCGCCGCCCGGGGCGAGAACCTCCATCCGGCGGAGGACTTGATCCCGGACCTGCCCGGGTGTGCCGAAGGCGAAGGTTGTCTGGGTGTCGACGCCGCCGCCCCAGAAAACGATGCGGTCGCCGTAGGTCTTCTTGAGATGGGCCGCCTCCATCCCGGAGGCCGTGACTTGGACCGGGTTGAGGATATCGAACCCGGCCTCGATGAACGGCTCGATAAGCGGCTCAACGGCGCCGCAGGAATGCTTGAAGGTCTTCCAGCCGGTGTTCCGGTGGACCCAGTCGTTGACCAACTTATAATAGGGAAAATAGAGCTTGCGGAAGGTCTCGACCGAGCAGAACTGGGACTGCTGAGTACCCAGGTCGGTCCCGCAGACGAAGACGGCATCCACCCGGCCGCCCACGGCCGCTTTGATCTTCTCCAGGTTCTGGATCGCGATCTCCGCCTGCCTGGAGAAGATGCGGTGGATGTATCCCTGCCGGGTGACGGTGGAGATGTACCATTCCTCGATGTCCCGGATGCCCTTGGGGTTCTTGAGGAAAGGCGCCGGGACGAGGGCGATGTCGCCGAAGGCCGTTCCCCCAAACGTGGCCATGACGGCTCTTCCCGTGGCCGCGGCGCGTCGGGACTCGGCCGTGAAGTAATCGAGATCCTCGAGCGAGACCGGTCCGAATTCCTCGAGGTTGTCCTCGGGGTTGAGCTTGGCTTCGTCGATAGGTTCCTGGCGGACGATGGTGTCGAAGAAAAAGCCGTCCTTCGGCATCCGGCCGCTCGGCGGGGCGGATAGGTCGCCCTTGGGATAGATGAGGGTATCGCCGTTGGGAGCCTTGGTCGTCCGGAAGTGCTCGGAGACGAGGACCTCGAGTCCGCTGTCCAGGCGGTAGGGCCTCCAGTTCTCGTTGCGAAAGCCGAAGAGGGTCTCCGGGGCAGGGATCCCTTCGATATCGATGCCCATGACCTTCTTGAGGTCTTCCTCGATCAGGCCGAGCATCTGGTACGGCTCATAGACCCTGACCGGCTGTTTTTCGAGCCCGTAGCGGTCTCTCAGGGCGGCGATCGCATTGACGTGGATCCCGGTCACCGCGGTCGACCCGAAATCGACGGGCACCGCATCGGGCTCAAGGTGGTTCAGGCTGGCAAGGACACGTTCCCTGGAAGTCATGGTCTTTAGTCCTTATTGATATTATCGGAAGAATGAATCCTAAGGCCACAAGGAAAGCAGGCGTTTGAGGCCGTCAGCCGCGTCTTTCCCCAGGTGAAGCCGGACGATGCGGCGGCCCCGCGCCCTCAGGGTTTCGAAATCCCCGCGGGCCTGGGCGGCCTTGAGCAGGCCGAACGATAGGGAAGAGCCTGGGTCTCCCGGAGAGTCGGGGATGGCCGCGTCGCGCCGGTCATCTGCCGTGAATTGGATGAACAGGCCGTTGCCCCGGTCGCCCTTGTGCAGCTGGCCGGTCGAGTGGAGGAAGCGGGGGCCGTAACCGACGGTTGTGGCCAGCCGGGTCCGGTCACGGAGGCGCCTGCGGAGCTGTTGCAGCAGGGCATCCGTCTCCCGAGTCGGAGCCAGGAACGCCTGGATAGCCAGGTAGTCACCCGGTGCAGCTGAGGAGAGGAACTTCTCCAAGGTCCGGACGAACGAGGGGGCGCCGACGTCCGAGTAAAGCGAGATACCGTATTTGCGGTGTTGCGGTTCGTCCTTGGGAAGGGAACCGTGCTCAAGATAGAAGCGGACGAATTCCTGGGTCTTTTTCTTGGCCGAATCCACGTCCGGCTGGTCGAACGGATTGACCCCCAGAAAAAACCCGGCCACAGCAGTGGCGAACTCCCAGATAAAGAACTGGCTCCCGAGAGAGGTGGAGCTGGGGATAACCAGGGAGAGGATCGGAAAGCCGGCCGCTTCGAGATGGCGGGCCGCGGCATCGCCCGCCGTCCCTCCTCTTTCCTTGATGCGGATGAAAAAGCGGTCGTTACCGTAGGCCTCGATGAGACCGGCGCCTTCGCCGTTCACCGGGAGGATCCCTTTGCCTTCCTTGCCCGTGCTCTCGGCGATGAGTTGCTCCAGCCAGAGGCCGAAGCTCCTGAGGCGAGGCGACAGGAGGAGCGTCAGCTTGTCCCGGCCCTTTTCGTTCAGGACGCCCAAGATCGTTCCCAGCAGCGCACCGGGATTGGCCATCAGGTCGGGCTCGCGGCGGCATTGGGTGGCCATTGTGGCCGCAGCCCTCAGAAGCCTCTCAACCCCGATTCCCATGAGCGCAGCCGGGACGAGGCAGAACGGGGAGAGGGCGGAGAAACGGCCGCCTATCTCCGGGTCACCGGCGAAGATAGCGCTGAAACCGAGCCGCCGGGCTTCTTCTTCGAGCGGAGTGCCCGGGTCGGTTATGGCGGCGAAGTGCTC
>DAIPLF010000487.1:0-1753 GCA_036769375.1 Candidatus Aminicenantota bacterium
AAGGCGAGGGTAGTGGCAGGAGAAACCCGTATGAGGAGTGAGCGGGCAGGGTTTCGATGCCACTACCCGAGCCATTCTTGACTTTGCTGCCGGCCTGAAGGTATGTTTCCGGACGAAAGGAAAGGCCCATGAAACGGATGCCCTCTGTCCTGGTCAGCGGAATTTTTGCCGGCGTGCTTGTCTGCTTGACAGCCGCACCGCAGAGCGTTCAGCGGCCGAACCTCCCCTCTCAGGACTACGATGTCCGGGAAGTCATGATCCCGATGCGCGACGGGGTCAAGCTGCATACCCTGATCATTTCTCCCAAGGCGATCACCCAGTCCCTCCCGATCATCATGAACCGGACTCCTTACGGGATCGCCGGCTCGGCCGGCCGCCTGGGCGGCAGCTACAAAGAATTGGCCGATGATGGATACATATTCGTTTTCCAGGACATCCGCGGACGCTTCGGGTCGGAAGGGACCTTCATCATGCAGAGGCCCGTGCGGAACCGCAGCGAGGCCCGCTCGATCGATGAGGCGACCGACGCCTATGATACGGTCGAGTGGCTCATCGCCAATGTCCCCAATAACAACGGGCGCGTCGGACAGCTCGGCGTATCCTACGATGGCTGGCTGACCGCCATGGCCATGCTCGAGCCGCACCCGGCGCTCCGCGCCGTCTCGCCCCAGGCGTCCCCGGCGGACATGTGGCTCGGCGACGACTTCTTCCACAACGGGGCCTTTCGATTGAGCTATGGCTTCGAGTACGCCACGGCCATGGAATCATCCAAGGAAACAGAATCGTTCGCCTTCGACCGCTATGATACCTTTGATTGGTACCTGGCCCTCGGGCCCCTGTCAAACGTGAACGCCGCGTATCTGCACGGCAAGATCCCGACCTGGAATGACTTTGTGGCCCACCCGAGCTACGACGAGTTCTGGAAACGGCAGACTCTCATCCCTTATCTCACCACCGTCCGCGTGCCGGCTCTGAACGTCGCCGGCTGGTGGGATCAGGAGGACTTCTACGGTCCCCTGCGGATCTTCGAGGCCCTGGAACAGCATGACGACAGGGGCCTTAATTTCTTGGTCGTCGGCCCCTGGAATCACGGGGGCTGGTACCGGGGTGACGGAAGCAGCCTCGGTCAGGTCAAGTTCGGCAGCCCGACCGGCAGCCATTTCCGGAAGGAAATCCAGGCGCCGTGGTTCGGCTTTTATCTCAAAGATAAGGGAGAGCCTCCGGATTTTGCGGCCGTGACCTTCGAAGCGGGCACCAACGTCTGGCGCACCTGGAAGGAATGGCCGCCAAAGTCGCAGACCAAAGACCGCAACCTCTATTTTCATTCCCGAGGCGGTCTTTCCTTCGCGGCGCCGGCGGATGCGGAGAGTGATGCCTTCGACAGCTACGTCTCCGACCCTGACCATCCGGTGCCCTACCGTCATCGCCCCGTCCAGGCCACCTATTTTCCCTACGGTTCCCGCTGGTCGAGCTGGCTGGTAGAGGACCAGCGATTCGTGGACGACCGGCCGGACGTCTTGAGCTGGGAAAGCGCCCCGCTCGAAGAGGACGTGACGATCGCCGGAACGATCGTCGCCCGCCTGTTCGCTTCGACCACAGGCAGCGACAGCGACTGGGTGGTCAAGCTGATCGATGTCTTTCCTGAGAAGATGCCGGCGGATTGGACGATGGCCGGATACCAGCTGATGGTGGCCAACGAGGTTTTCCGCGGCCGTTATCGCCGCAGCTTCGAGCGGCCCGAGCCGGTCCCTCC
>DAIPLF010000115.1:0-2340 GCA_036769375.1 Candidatus Aminicenantota bacterium
GGCCAGAGGGCCGGAGGAGACCAAGTTGGTCATAGTGATGAAGGGTCCGGACCGTTGTCCCGGTCAGCCCGGCAAACTCCTTGATCAAGAACTGATCTTTCATGGTCTCGGCCACGGCACCATCATAAACTATGACGTTACGTTAGAGTCAAGGGCTTTTTGAATTATTTTCGGCGCTCGCGTAAAATGGTTCAGTACGGGATGGATTCATTACCATGGAGGACCCTATGATCAATGTCTGGTATTTTATCGGCGCTGTCATTATTCTTTTCTTCTTGAGCGGGATCCGGATTATCCGGCCGACCCACCGCGGCCTGATCGAACGCCTCGGGAAATACAGGAGGTTCGGGCGGCCCGGCTTTCATTGGATCATGCCGGGCATCGAGAAGATGTACCGGGTGAATATCACCGAGGTCATGGTCGACGCCCAGCCCCAGGAGATCATAACCAACGACAACCTCAACGCCCGGGTCGACGCCCAGGTGTATTTCAAGGTTAAAGACGAAGAGGAGAACGTCAAGAATTCGCAGTACAATGTCTTCAATTATCAATGGCAGATCGTCAACCTGGCCCGAACGACCCTGCGCAACATCATCGGTACCCTGACGCTCAAGTCGGCCAACAGCGAGCGCGGCAAGATCAACTCCGAGCTCCAGAAGACCCTGCGCGAGGAAACCAAGAGCTGGGGGATCGATATCGTCCGGACCGAACTCAAGGAGATCGACCCGCCCAAGGATGTTCAGGAGACGATGAACAAGGTGGTCAAGGCCGAGAACGAAAAGATCGCGGCCATCGATTTCGCCACGGCGACGGAGACCGTGGCCGACGGGGCGCGGCGGGCCGAGATCAAGAAGGCCGACGGCGTCAAGCAGGCCAGGGTCCTGGAGGCCGAAGGTGAGGCCCAGGCCATCAAGCTGGTCAACGAGGCGGCCCAGCAGTATTTCGTCGGCAACGCCCAGCTCCTGAGGCGTCTGGAAACCGTCGAAAAGGCCCTGATGAACAATACCAAGATCGTCGTCCCCTCGAACGCTGAGCTCATCAACGTCATCAGCGAGATGGCCGGGGTGCTTCCCCTGCCCAAAAAAGAGCCGGCCAGACCCTGACCTGCCCTTTCGCGCGGCTGTGATATAATGGCCGATCGCCTAAAGAAGAAGGTCGGGAGTGGCCGCATCATTGACAATTAACGGCTCCGGCTGGCGCCGGTTCTGGAGCTTCTTCGCCGGGGCCGGCATGATCGCCGCCTCGATCCTGACCCTCCGGCACTTCTTCAACGCCAATTTCCCGGAATCCATATTCCGGGGGTCCTTCTGCGATATCAGCGCCTTTTTCAATTGCGACAGCTCGGCCTATTCCCCGATCGCCCATTTCCACGGTGTCCCGATGGGCTATTTCGGGCTGTTCGCCGGCCTCCTGGTCGTCCTGGGCTCTCTCTTGCCCTCGGCGGCCTTTGAACGGACCAACAAGTTCCTGTCTTTCTTTAACGCGCTGGGGGTCATCGGCCTTTTCGTTTATTCCGTCTTCTTTCTCAAGACGCTCTGCCTCCTTTGCTCCGGCTATTACGTATTTTCGCTGCTCAGCTTCTTCCTCTTCTGGAGATACGGCTTGGCCTGGAGCCTTCCCTCCGTCAAGCTTCTGGCTGTTTTCGCCGTCCTGGCACTGGCCGGAGCCTACGGGTTCCAGCGCTTTTATGAAGCCAAGAAAGACGCCCAGCTCGGCGGCGTGGCCCTGAAGGTCGTCAGGGAATATTACAGCTTGACCGAGGTGCCCAATCCCAGCTTCCTTTCTCCCTGCTGGACCGCCAGGGCGAGTGACCGTTTCGAGGGTGCGCCCATCCGCATCATCCAGTATTCGGATCTTCTGTGCCCCGACTGCCTTTTCCTCTACCGGCAGCTCAAGCAGCTCGAAAAAGAATACCGGGGAAAGGTCAATATCGTCTTCCAGTTCTTCCCCCTCGAGGCCAAATGCAACACGGTGGTCGAAAAGGACCTCCATCCGGGGGCCTGCGACATCTCTCTCTTAGCCGCCTACGATCCGGCCAAGTTCAAGGCCATCCATGACGAGATTTTCGAGAACTTCCAGAAGGCCAAAAGCCCCGAATGGCGGGTGCAGTTGGCCAGAAAATATGGAGTCGAAGCGGCCCTCTCGGACCCGACAACCCAGGAGCGTCTGCGGCGCATCATCAATACGGGAGCGGAGTACGAAAAAACTTCAGATAAGTATGCCCATGGTGTGCGCTCGACGCCGACCATGATCATCAACAACCGGATGATCATCGGCACGCTCCCCTACGCCCATCTCAAGGCGATCTTCGAGTCGCTGCTCTCGGCGGAAGGCGGCCAG
>DAIPLF010000115.1:2440-4961 GCA_036769375.1 Candidatus Aminicenantota bacterium
CTCCCTGCCCTATTTTTCCCACCATTTGTCAGCGTCGGTAAGTTCCCGCGGTTCGGAGATGCCGGTTTTTATCATGGTGACTCTGGTGCCTTGCTGCACGCGGACTTTTTTGCGGCAATCGGGATCGCCCACTTCGACCGCGCCTGAAAAGACTGAGATTCCCGTTGCCCCGCTGCCTATGAGCTCAACGGTAAAATTCGTGCCTTTGACGGAACAGCATGCGTTTGGGGTCCGCACTGTGAACGTATTGTCCGCCCACCCCTCAGGCCGCACTGCGCTCCTGGCGACAGCCTCTTTCAGCCCCTGGTCGGCCTCAAACTTTCCCGTCTGTTCCTGAAGAATACCGGCGAAAGCAGCCGCTTCATCGACGGCGCAGTAAAGCCTCCCCTGGACAAGCCTCAGGACTTGCTCCTGCGGACCGTCCTCCTCGAGCCTGAGCTGGGTGCGCTCGCCCAGTTGGACGACCGCCCTCCCGTCGAAGGTTAGGATCTCGGCGCTGCTCTCTCCCTCGGTCATCACCTCGTCGCCCGGTTCAAGGAATCCCGGGCGGCCGGACTTGAGCGGGGCCTTCGTCCCGTCTTTCTTGAGCACTGTCGCTTTTCCCGAGCGAAGGGAAAGAGAGCCGCACATCAGAGAATTCCCTCCCCGGCTCTGACCCGAGATGAGCAAGTCCCTCAAGGCGGCTGTCGAGGCATCGGCCCTCTTTATGGCCATGTCCAGCCGTTCCCTGGTCTGCCTGAGCCTGTTTCTTTCCGCTCGCGCCTTAAGCAGCGGTTCCCGGGCGGCATAAATGGCCTGGTCATTATGAGTCTCTTGGGCGTTGGTCATTCTCTTCTCGGCTTCCTGGAACTTCTTTTCGCTCATCTCGAGCTCCCGGTCGTACCTCTCGAGGTCCGCCACGGCCAGTTCTTTTATGGCCGAGGTCTTAAGGAGCAGCGCGACGAGGAAGCTCTCGTTGTTGCCCGTATCTTGGGCGCAGCGTAACGAGCCCCCTGAAAGGAAAAAAGCCATTGCCGCCACCGCGAGATAAAGACGCTTCGACGTCGCCCGGCCTTTTCCTAGCTGTTGCATGTTGGCGCTCCTTTGCCTGTCATGATTTTTCAGCCTTTCGAATGCGGAACGAGACGGCCAGCCAAGGAACCCCAGTGTCGCTCGACCATGAACTTCCTTCCTGCAGCAACTCGATGGCCAGGGTGTATTTTCCAGAGTTGGGAGGCGCCTTGATCCGAGATAGGACTTCGGCCTCTTCCCCCGGCCCGATATCTCTAGGCAGCGGGGTCCGTTCCCCATCCCAGACGACCACGCTGCCCCACCTGTCCAGCCAGTGATAGCTGAGATAGTCGGGGGCATCCGGCCGGCGGCTCGACCAGGCGCGGAAGCTTCGATTGCGGACTATGACCTTTGCCCTGAACTCCTGGCCGGGACCCACCTCAGTGGGGCCTTCATAATTAAGGTACTGAGCGTCATGGGCGCCTTGAACGGCGTCAGCCTCGATGGCGCGTGGCAGCGCCTCCGGGACCGCGATCGTCTCCTCAGGCAATCCTTTTTCCGCGTAGATCACCCAATGTTTGGCCAGGAGGTCGATCCTCCGGTCGCGGAGCTGATCATCAACTTCGGCAAGGATCCGGTAGGCGAGCTCCCAAAATCGTATCCGGCTGGGAGAAGGATTTTCCGAGTCCCGCGGGTAGACTTCAAGGCCGGATACGGTCCCGCGGACCCGGAGTCCAAAGCCTGCGAACATCTTCCGGAAGTCTTCCAGGGTATAGCGATGTTCGACCGGTGCGCCTGTTCTTGGTTGTGGAGTCTCCCCGGTGTAGGGCCGCGCGGGCGACATTTCACCTGTCGAGAGGGCGAGCCTGTGTCCAATCTTGTCGAGCTCCAAGAGGAGCCAATCGAGGTCCAGATCCTTGCGCCAGCTGTCCTTCCAATCGCCTCTCGGTTCGACAAGCAGAAACCGGGAGACGGCCTCCCTCATGTGCCGGACGAATCCCTTCGGGTCCACAAGGTGGTGGAAGGCGTCGAACATCGTCACGAGGTCGAACGGACGGTCGGGACGGAAGTCCTCGATTCGGGCGACTTGGAAAGAAATATTGGAAAGGCCGAGGGAAGCGGCATTATGTTTGGCCCGCTCGACCCCGGCCGCGCTGTGGTCGACCCCGAGAAAGTTGACATCGGGAAGCCGCCGGGCCATCTCGCAGGTGATTTCCGCCGGCCCGCAGCCGAGGTCGAGGACGGAACGGATGTCCTTCAGGAAGGGGGAGGCGAGGTCGGCAAAGCGCCGGATGGTGATGTAGCCCGGATAGGCGAAGCTGAAGGGGTTGAATTCCTGACGGCCGAAGAGACCGTCGTGATATTCCTTGTCCTTATCGGGAGACCAGTCCTTCGTCCGGGCCCTGAGCTTGCGGACCGCGGCGCGGACGAACCGCGGCGCCCCGGCATTCTTCGGCGAATCTCTGCCGCTTCTCCCTATTTCAGCCATCGTCCCTTAATAAACCAAGGCCGCAAGAAAGTCAAAACGAGA
>DAIPLF010000115.1:5061-6225 GCA_036769375.1 Candidatus Aminicenantota bacterium
ACGGGATCTTCAGGAACAATACGGTATATGCAAACGGGGACAACGGGATCTCGATCGGGCACAAGGACACGGACAACATATTCGAAAATAACCATGTTTATGAGAATGGCGAGCATGGCATTTTGTTCCGTGATGAAAACGAACAGAATAGCGGCCACCGGAACAGTTTTGCTCATAATATCATAGAGAACAACGGCCTGGAACAGGAGTCGAGCGGATTCTACATCGGCGGCGAAACCCATGATATCCAGATCAGCCATAATACGATCCGCTCCACCGGTAAGGGGAATCAGACAGCGGCCATTTTTATCGGCCGGAGATCTTCAAGGATCACTTCATCGGATAATCAGATCTCGGGATGCCAAGAGATCGTCCGGGAGAAATGAACAGCGGCGAATTCAACTCCTTGACGCTCGAGGTCGGTCCGTAATATCCTCTTGCCGTGAGTGAAACGGACGGCGCGCGGCGCATCTGGGAGATCGATTTCCTGCGCGGCCTGTCCATTATCCTGATGGTGGGTTACCATCTTCTTTTCGATCTGGGCGAATTCAGTGGGGTGGAGAGGTTCTTCGGTTTTTCGACCGACCTTTCCAGCGTCGCCTGGAAGGCGGCCCAGTACTTCTTCGCCGCGCTCTTCGTCGTCCTCTCAGGCATCAGCAGCACCTTGAGCCGGAACAACGTGCGCCGGGGCCTCCGGCTGCTGGTCGTGTCGCTCGCAGTGACGGCGGTGACCTCCTTCTTCGATCGAGCCTCGGCCATCTATTTCGGGATCCTCCAGTGCCTGGCGGTATCTATCCTTCTCTATGGCGCGGCCTTCAAAAAAGCCGGGCCGGTCGCCTGCGCCGCCTGGGGAGCGCTCGTCCTGGGGTTGGGAGCGGTGCTCCCGAGGCTGAACACAGGGCTGGCCATCCGCTTCGATTGGCTCCTGCCTTTCGGAATCCACAGCCCTACGTACGCTTCGTTCGACTATTTTCCCTTGGTCCCATGGCTCGGAATCTTCTTGATCGGGACGGCATTGGGCAAATCCATCTACGCCCCTAAGCGCAGCCTTCTGCCATGGCGCCTTCCGGAGTCGTTCGTCAACGCCGCCGGACGCCATTCCTTGCTGATCTATATCGTCCACCAGCCGGTGATCATGGGCGTCCTCTACATCCTGGGAAGATA
>DAIPLF010000488.1:0-1748 GCA_036769375.1 Candidatus Aminicenantota bacterium
TCAAGGAGAAAACAAAGGGCGTGGTCTATAAACCATTCGTCCCCGAGGGGCCGCCCCCCCTTCCGAAAGACTGACCGGGCCAGGTCGTCTTCAGCTCTGACCGTTTCCTTTTGGCGTCCTCAACCCGGACAGACGTTTTGACATCTCCACCGGAGATGAATATAAATGGGGATTCTCTCTGAGACTATTGAAGAAGGAGGCGTCATGGCCATGTCACGAAAAAACTTTCTGAAAGCGCTGGGATTGGGTTTTCTGTCGACGGGCGCGGGGAAAGGGCTCTCTCAACCCTCTGCCTCTCTCGATCAGGCCAAAGCCGAGGCCTCGAAGCTCAAGATCACGGGGGTCGATATCTATGCTTTCGACATCCCGCTACAGGAGCCGTTCAAGATTTCGATCGGAACCGTCTATGCCGCCAATGATGTCCTCATCATGATCCATACCGACTCCGGCATCGTCGGGCTCGGAGAGGCCTGCCCCTTCGCCCCGATCACGGGTGAAACTCAGGAGATGAACCTCGCCGCAGCCAAGGGACTGCGTGAGATCGTCCTCGGCAAAAGCCCTCTGGCCATCGAGAGCTTCGTCCGCGAGTTCGGGCCCTTCCTGCATTCCAACCCGAGCGCCGTGGCGGCCTTCGATACGGCCCTCTACGACATCCTGGGAAAAGTGGCCGGCCTGCCGCTTTACCGGCTCTTCGGAGGGGACAAGCCTTCCTTCGGCACGGACATCACAACAGACCTCGACGAACCCGAAAAGATGGCCGCCAAGGCTAAAGAATTCGTCGACCGCGGGTTCGACACGATCAAGATAAAGGTCGGCCAGGGCCAGGAGATTGACCTGCGGCGCCTCGAGGCCATCCGGCAGGCCATCGGCTACGAGCGCAAGATCCGGATCGACGCCAACCAGGGCTGGACGCCTCCCCTGGCCATCGACACTCTGAAGAAGATGGAGAAATTCCAGGTCGAGTTCGTCGAGCAGCCCGTCCTGGCCACCGACACGGCCGGATTGAAGGCGGTGCACGCCGTAAGCCCCATCCCGGTGATGGCCGACGAAGCGCTCTTCTACCCCGCCGACGCCGTCAAGCTCATCAAGGCCGAAGCCTGCGCCTACTTCAACATCAAGCTGATGAAGGCGGGCGGGATCCTCAACATGATGAAGATCGCCCACGTCGCCGACGCCGCCAACATGCTATGTATGGTCGGATGCATGATCGACTCGCGGCTCGGGCTGACCGCCGCTGCCCATGTGGTCGCGGCCAACCGGAATATCGTCTTCGCCGACCTGGACGGCCACAGCTCGCACACGGTCGACCCGGTCATCGGCGGAATGCGTTTCGAGAAAGGGCAGATCACCGTGCCCGAGCTCCCCGGCATCGGAGCGGACGTGGACCCGGCGTTCTTGAAGAAACTCCAGAAAATCTAAACCCGCTTCTTCAACTCAGCGAGCAACTGGTCGATGTGAGCGTCGGTGTGCGCCGAGAAGATCGAAGCCCGCAGGACGCCGCCGCTCGGCGCGCCGATATACTTCGTGTAGGGCAGGGCGATCCCTTTGTCCAGAAGCTCCTGCTGGACCCTCTTCATCTCCTCGGCCGACTGGAGCGCCCAGGTGACGACGGGCATCGGAGAGTCCCCGACATCGAACCCGAGATCGCGCATCCCCTTTTTGATCCGGGCGACGTTCCGGCGCAGCTTTTCCCGCCATTCCGGGTGGCTCTGAACGAGCTCGACCCCCTTGGCCGAGGCGGCGGCTAT
>DAIPLF010000116.1:0-6202 GCA_036769375.1 Candidatus Aminicenantota bacterium
TACCCTTATCAAAGGAGTCGAAGGATGAAGCTCGTGGAGTGCGTGCCCAATTTCAGCGAGGGCCGCGATCCGGAGAAGATCAAGGCCATCACTCAGGAGATCGAGCGGACGCCGGAAGTCCGGCTGCTCGATGTCGACCCGGGGGAAACGACGAACCGGACGGTGGTGACTTTTGTCGGCTCACCTGAAGGGGTCAAGGAGGCCGCCTTCCGGGCCATACGCAAGGCCGCTGAGCTGATCGATATGCGCCAGCAGAAGGGAGCCCACAGCCGGATCGGCGCTACGGATGTCTGTCCTTTTGTCCCGGTCTCTGGAATCACCATGGAGGATTGCATCCAGCTGGCTCGCGACCTTGGCGAGCGGGTCGCCCGGGAGCTGGGCATACCTGTCTATCTTTACGAGCAGGCGGCGCAAAAGCCGGAGCGCCGGAACCTCGCCCATATCAGGGCAGGAGAGTACGAGGGGCTCGCCGAGAAACTCAAGGACCCTGAGTGGGCGCCGGATTTCGGTGCTCCTGTATTCAACCCCGGCGCAGGGGCAACGATCATCGGGGCCCGCGAGTTCCTGATCGCCTATAACATCAACCTGAACACCCGCGATCGCCGGCTCGCTCACGAGATCGCGCTCAGTCTTCGGGAGAGCGGGCGAGCGCAGCGGGATGCCGAGGGCAATATCGTCCGGGATGCTCAAGGCAGAGCGGTCGGCCTCCCCGGAAGGTTCCCTCACGTAAAAGCCGTCGGCTGGTACATCGAGGACTACGGAGTCGCTCAGGTCTCGATCAATTTCACTAACTATAGGATTTCCCCGGTCCATCTTGTCTTTGATGAGGCGATTCAGCAAGCCGAAAAGCTCGGCCTGCGGGTGACCGGGAGCGAGCTCGTCGGCCTGATCCCTAAGGAAGCGCTCCTCATGGCCGGCCGGTACTACCTCGAAAAGCAGGGCAAGAGCCCCGGAATTCCGGAGGAAGAGCTGGTGCGCACGGCGGTGCGGTCGCTCGGGCTCGCCGACGTCACCCCCTTCGACCCCATGAAGAAGATCATCGAGTACCAATTCAAGGAGGTCGAGCCTTCACTCGTCAGGCTTAACCTGCGGGAGTTCGCCAACAGCCTCTCGTTGGATTCTCCCACGCCCGGCGGCGGGAGCGCAGCGGCTCTCTGTGCCGCCCTCTCAGCCGCTCTGTGCGCGATGGTGGCCAATCTGACCGTCTCCAAGAAGGGCTATGAGGGAGTCTGGGAAAAGATGAAAGAGGCCGCCCTGAAGGCGCAGGAGCTCAAGGATGACCTGTTGCAGGCAGTGGATGAAGACACCCGGGCTTTCAATAGGGTCATGGAGGCTTTTAGCCTCCCCAAAGGAAGCGAAGAACAAGCCAAGGAAAGACAGGCGGCTATCGAGCAAGCCACTAAGCAGGCCACGCTCGTCCCGCTCGGCGTTCTGGAGAAATGCGGCCCGATCCTGGACCTGGCCAAGTTTGTCGCTCAAAAGGGCAACCGGAACTCCCTGAGCGATGCCGGAGTGGCCGGGCTCATCGCCGAGGCGGCCGCAGTCGGGGCTCTTTATAATGTCAAGATCAATCTGCCCGGGATCCAGGACGAGGCTTTTAAAAAAGAAGCCCTGGAGAAAGGGGGAGAGCTGATGGACAAGGTGAACCGGCTTGGGAGTGAAATCAGGGCTTCTGTCGGGCAGCAGCTGGACAAGACCTGATAGACGGTGTCTCATCCCAAAACCGGGGCGCCTGTTGCTCGGTGTGCAAAACGTCCCATTCCCCCGTCTTCTCGCCTGCCCGTTTTTCCGGTACAATGAATCGTGGAGCATGGCGATGGAAGCCCTTCTGATCATCGATATGATCAATGACTTTGTGAAAAAAGGCGGTGCCCTGGAGTGTAAGGGCTTTACTTGCGGGGCAAAAGTTGTCTGAGCCGAACCAGGACGGCAGGGAAAGACAAGCCGCGGCTGAGAGGAGGATCCGGATCGTCCAGGGTGATATCACGCTCCTCGATGTTGAAGCGGTGGTCAATGCGGCTAACAAACACCTCCAGCTGGGGGGCGGCGTGGCCGGGGCGATACGGGCGCGCGGCGGTCCTTCTATCCAGGAAGAATGCGACCGGCTGGCGCCCATCGACGTCGGAGAGGCGGTGATCACGAGCGGAGGGAACCTCAAGGCGAAATATGTCATTCATGCGGTCGGCCCGGTCAACGGTGAGGGCGACGAAGAGGCTAAGCTGGCCCGGGCGACATTGAGCAGCCTTGGCCTCGCAGCCAGCCGCAAGATTCGCAGCCTCGCCTTCCCTGCCATAAGCACAGGGATATACGGATTCCCCCTCCAGGATTGCAGCCAGATAATGCTCCAGGTCAGCTTGGACTTTCTGAAGAAAAACCGCTATCCCCGGGAAATTGTCTTCTGCCTCTTTGGGAAAGAGGCAGAAGATATCTTCCGGCAGATGCTTGCTTCTCTCGGCAGCTGATCCCCGGTCAGGAAATCCTTTTCCGGCGAAGCAGATAAAAAACGACGAACAAAATGAACGATGTGAGGACCACGGTTGCCGAGGCCGGGAGGTCAAGATAGAAGGCGGCCAGCAAACCCAGGAAAACGGAGAGAAAAGCGACCAAGCAGGAGAACACGAGCGCCCTTTTGAAACTGGTTGCCAGAAGCAGCCCTGCTCCTGCCGGGATGACCAGCAGAGCAGTGACCAGAAGGATTCCCACGACTTTCATCCCCAATACGACCGTGACCGAGGTGAGGACAGCCAAGAGCAGGTCGAGGCGGGCCGTCTTCACACCTGAGGCTTTGGCGGCTTCCTGGTCGAACGTCAGATACATAAGACTCCGGTAGTTCGCCAGGATGACGACGACCACGACCATGGCCAGCGCTATCGAAAGCCAGACCTCGAGCGCGTCGATAGCCAGGATATCGCCGAAGAGGTAGCTCAGCAGGTCGGCGTTGAAGCGGCCGGCCAAGGAGGCCAAAGCGATACCCAGGGCTAAACCCACGCTGCTGAATATCCCGATCGCGGTGTCCCCATGCAACCCGGCCTTTTCTCTGAGCTTCAGGATAGCCAAGGAGGCCAGTATGGCAACGGCCAAGGCCGCAGCCAGGGGCAGGACGTTAAGAAAAAGTCCGAGGGCCACTCCGCCGAAAGTCACATGCGCCAAACCGTGGCCGATCATAGCGTCCCGGCGGAGGATCAAGAACAGCCCGAGGATCGCGCAGGCGACCGCTACGAAGAGACCGGCCAGAAGCGCCCTTTGAAAAAAGCCGTAGCTGAAGAACGCTTCCATCGGGTCTTTCGCCTCAATGGACGTGGGAGACGAGGTGGCCGCTTGCCAGCATCGTCTTGAAGGCCTCGGATTGGCAGAAGTCAGCGTGGGTCCCATGAAAAACGAGTCTCTGGCTGAGACAGGCCACTTTGGTGACATGCCTGTTGACGATCCCAATGTCGTGCGTCACTAGGACAATCGTAATCCTCTGCTCTTTGTTCAGCTGATGAAGCATCTCATAAAATAGCGCCTGGGTCGCGGCGTCGACACCGGCGGTCGGCTCGTCCAGGAAAAGCAGTTCAGGGGAGTTGACGATCGCCCTGGCGATGAAGACCCGCTGCTGTTGTCCGCCGGACAGCCGGCCGATCGGCCGGCTCCGGAAGGCGATCATACCGACCCGGTCGAGAGCCACGTCGACGGCTTTATCCCGCTCCCCTTTCCCGGCCAGGCCCGGGAGTCGGCTTGAAAAGAGGGCCATCCCAACCACTTCCTTGACAGACGCCGGGTAGAAAGGGTCGATGTGAGTCGCCTTCTGGGGAACGTAGCCGATCTTGGACCAGTCGTTGAATTCTTCAACTGGCTTGCCCATGAGGAGCACCCGGCCTTTGGTCGGCCGGTACAAACCGAGGATCAGCTTGACCAGAGTTGTCTTTCCGGAACCGTTGGGGCCGAGTATGGCCACGAAATCGCCCTGGGCGATGGAGAAGTGCACTTCTTCAAGGACGGGGATGGAATCAAATTGGAAGGAGACCCCTTCGACACGGATGAGCTCTCTCTCTTCATTCACAGGAAAGCCCTTTCCTGAGGTTCACCAGGTTCTCTTCCATGATAGCAAAAAACGACAACCCTGACTCCCATTCTTTTCTGTTGAGGTTCGAAGCCGCGTGAAGGACGAGCACCTCGACCCCCAGCTCTTTGGCCAGGACCTCGGCCATCTGAGGGCTGGCATTGGCCTCTGCGAATACGGCCCGGACCCGGCGCTCTTTACCCCAGGCGATCGCCGAGAGAAGACGGCTGGGAAGCGCCGCGGCGTCGGGGCTGAGTCCCGAGAGAGAAAGCTGCTCCAGTCCATACCTCTTGGCCAGGTAGCCGAAGGCCGCATGGCCCCCGATAATAAAGGCCTTGGTCGGGCAGCGGCTCAATCCTTGAGAGTAAGCGGCATCAAGCTTGTGGAGCCTTGCCTTCAGCCGGGCCGCGCCGGCCTGAAACAAAGGCCCGCTCTCGGGGTCTATCGCAGCAAGTTCGGCGGCGATGAGGTCGGCGATGGCCAAGTCCAAACCGAAATCCAGCCAGATATGGGGATCGAGCTCCGCCCGACCCTTCTCCGGGTTTGAGTGTTCCTCGATAGGCAGCGAATCGGCGACGGCCAGGACTCTGAGCTTGGGGGATGAAATGCTCTTGAGCAGGCTGCCAATCCAGGGCTCCAGTCCCGCCCCCACTTGGATGAAAAGGTCCGCTGAGGACAGGCGCAAGATATCGCTCGCCCGGGGCTGCCAGGTATGAACGCCGGCTCCCGGAGGAAGCAGCAGGCTTACCTCTCCCCTGTCTGCGGATATCTCCCGGGCGAACTCCATCAAGGGAAATATGGTTGTGACGATCTTCAGCGGGGCTGGCCGGACAGAAGCATAGACCGGGAAGGAGGTGGTTAGAAGGAGGTCCAGGAACAGAAGCAGATATCTTCGCCTGCGCCAACCCCGGAGAATCCCTATCCCGGGAACCGGATGAGGAGCCGCCCGAACCTCAAACACTGGACACGGCGGCACCTTGGCCGATCGCGATCTCATAGAACTCCGGCCCGGGGAACCCTCTTTTCTTGGCCTCAGCAAGGAGCCTTTTCCGGAATCCTTCTCCGGTCCTTTTCTCGAGAAGAGCGATCCCCGACCCTCCGAAGCCCGCCCCGACCAGACGCGCCCCAAGACAGCCTGGGTATCCTTTGCCCACATCATAGAGGAGATCCAGCTCCGGGCAGGAAACCTCGTAATCGTCCCGCAGACTCTCGTGGGAATGGAACAGCAACTCTCCCAGGCCCGGGAAATCATCCTTTTGAAGGCTTTCTACGGCCCTGCGGACGCGTTCGTTTTCTGTGATGACGTGCCTGGCTCTCCTGTAGGGGATGGGATCCATCTCTCCCCTGCAGCTTTCGAGGAGAGCTGTCGTGGTCTCCTTGTATGAGCGAATCCCTTTCTTTTTGAGGACTTCGAGGGCTTGAGTCGATTCCTGGCGCCGCCTGTTATATTCTGAAGCGGCCAGCTTGCGAGGGACCTTCGTATCATAAACCAGGATGCTCAGTCCGGCCTTCTCCAGGTTGAGCGGATGATAGGAATAGTCAAGGGTCTCGCAGTCGAGAAATAGAGCGCTGTCCTTCCGTCCGAACACGGAGATGAACTGGTCCATCAGACCGCACTTGACGCCGACGAACTCATTCTCGGCTCGCTGGGCGAGCTTGGCCATCTCTAAAGCCGGCAGGTCGATGGCCAGGAGCGCACAAATCCCCTTGATGACGCAGACTTCGAGAGCCGCCGAGGAGCTGAGCCCGGACTCAAGTGGGACCTCGCCCCAGATCATCGCGTCCATTCCGCTGAGCTTGTGCCCCTCCTTCTGCAGCACCCAGAAGATGCCTTTGACATAGTTCGCCCAGCGCTTGCCGTGGGAGGGATCGATCGCCTCAAGGTCGAAGGTTTCTTCCTCGCGGAAGTTTTCTGCCCAGATGCGGACTCTGCCTCCGGGGCGGGCGGCTGTCAGGAAAGAAGTCCTAAGGTGAATGGCTGCCGGTAATACGTACCCGTTATTGTAGTCTGTATGTTCGCCGATGATGTTGATCCTCCCCGGAGCAGAGGACAAGAGCTCAGGTGCGGAATGAAAGATCTCAAGGAAGGTGGTTTTTTTTGCCTGGTCCATGGAAAATTAGGTGCATTCTAGGGAATCACCGCCCAAATGTCAAACCCGG
>DAIPLF010000489.1:0-1742 GCA_036769375.1 Candidatus Aminicenantota bacterium
CGGCGACCATGGACATCCCGATCATGGCCCTGACCATCATGAGCTCGCCGAAGTTCGTCCAGGAATGCTACCGGGCGGGCATCGTCGGCTATATCAAGAAACCTTACGACCCCAAGGTCCTGCTGGACAGCGTGGAGAGGATCGTGGGGAAGCCGGAAAAAAGAGTTGCCAGGATCATGCTGGTCGCCGGCGCCTCGCGGCTGGCCACCATGCTCGAGATGAGACTGGTCCGGCAGGGCTATCACGTCGATACATTTGCCGGCGCCAAAAGCGCGCTGGAGCGCATCTCCGGCGACAAGCCTGACGCGATCTTCCTGGACGTGTCGCTCCCGGAGAAGCACGTGGCCGTGGTCTTTGAGGAGCTCCGGAGGTCGGCGGCGACGAAAGATATTCCGGTCGTCCTTTTCTCGCCTCAATTGAAAAAAGAGGCCTTGGAGTCGGCCGTCATCCTCTGGGGCGCAAAGGACCATGTCTACGCCGCCTCTGACCTCGACGACGTCCTGCGCAAGATCAAAGAACCGACCGGCCTATAGCCGGGACCTCCTCTCACAGCCTGACCGTCCGGATCCTCCCCGAAATAGCCAGCGTGATCTGGAAGCTTCCCGCCGCATTGGATATCGTGATTGTCGCCATATTGGATACGGTACCTGCGGGATGGAAGGTCGGGCTGTTGTTTGCTTCGATGGCCACACCCTCGCAAGATCCGCTCACCTCCGGCCTCCATGCATTGATGACGATGTCGTATTCTTCGACCAAATATCCGGTCGGTCTGAACCTGACCCGGAAAGGATGGCCCTCAAATATGGCCTTGTGGCGGGCATAGTTCAACCGCGTCTGGATCTCCCAGGCCGCTTTATCCAGTTGATGCCTCGGGGCGCGGCCCAGGAAGGCGTTCGATGCTCCATAGATGACCAGCGAGACCAGGGCCAGCACGATGACCGTCTCGAGGAGAGAATACCCCCTGTTCATTCAGTACTCCTTCCACTCGGAAGCAGCGACCCGGCCGATGAAAATAACTGGTTGTGCTGTCTGGGGCCCGATAGCCGATCCCTTAGCATCCGGCCTCGGGGTCCATGGGGTCAGGCCCAATCGGTTTCCCGAGGGTGAATAAGCCGTCGTCTGGATGCTCCCCAGAATCCGGAGAATCTTGTCCTGGCCTTCGACCTTGAGGCCTTCGCCGGCCGCCGTCAACGCGGCCTGCACCTTGAGGTCTTGCGGGGCGGCGGCGGAGATAACGAGTCCGCCCTCGGTGGCCGCCTCTGTCCAGAGGTCCCGGCCGGTTGAGAAGATAACCAACTGAGACTGTTCGCCCTTCACGTAAGGGATGCCTTCCTGCCAGCTAAGTCCCTGCTGGACGAGATGCGAAGTGATGGTGATCTTCCCGGAAGCGACCAGGGTGAGCTTGACCCCTGCAAGGATAGAAGGGACCTCCCGGTCCGTGACAAGGCGGACTTCTCCCCCTGCCTCGACGATCCCGCCGCCCAAAGACAAGACTTCTCCGCTGATGATGATCAGGCCTAAGGGAACGAAGTTAAACGTCTCCTCGCCCTGAGGAGATAAGAATGATGTCTGGCTCTCCGAAGGGCTATATTTCAATACCCAAACGTTTTCTCCCGAGCGGAATGAGATGACCTGGCAGTTTCCCTCGATCGCGGCGACCATTTCCTGGACATCCCCCTCGACATAGACCCCGCCCAGGCCCAGGTCGTTCCGGATGAGATAGACGCCCTCGGGGACAGGTT
>DAIPLF010000117.1:0-6195 GCA_036769375.1 Candidatus Aminicenantota bacterium
ATTATTTGATCGTGATGAGATGACCGGCGGAGGTGGCCGCGAACTCCGGCGCGTACATGGATTGGAGCGTCGCCGGCGCGGCCTTGAACGTCCCGCCCATGGTGCAGCGCAGCCGGTGTTTGAGCGTGTACTCGCCCTGGGGAAGCCACTCCATGAAGAAGTTCGTCCCGCTGTCCCTGATCTCCTCATAGCGGGCGAGGCCCAGGTCCCATTTGTAGCCTGATTTCAGCGCCACTGGCTCGCACCCGGCCGGCCTGGGATCACGCAAATGGACGTACTCGGCGGGATGCCTCGACCGGATCGAGAGCTGGACCTCGATCTCATCGCCCACGGAAAGAATCGCTCCATCGCCGAGGGATTTCAGGACGACCTCCTCCCCCGTTTTTACCCGGCGGAAGTAGCTCCGTTCGATGACGAATAAGTCTCCCTCTCCCTTCTCGGGCATCCTTTCCGTGCTGAAATGCCAGGTCGCCGAAGCGAAGGCGATTCCCTTGCCGTCCTTCCTTGCCTGGACGGTCGCGCAGGCCGGTGAGATCTTATCGCCCGGGATTACGACCTGGTTCTTTTTGCCCGTATACTTGTCCGGCTCGAAGGTGAAAGTCGTCTGGGTGTTGCAGGCGTCGACCAGGACCGTTTCCCTGACGCCCAGCGCGCCCGTCGTCTTCAGGAAATAGGCAACCGAATAGATCACCTCGGAAGTGGCCCGAGTCGATTTCCAGTGGTTGAGCTTCTTGTTGAGGAAAAGCCATTGGACAAGTCCCTCCGAGCGCACGTCTTTGGGCTGGAGCTCCAGCAGCGTCCGCAGGGCGAAGGCATGGGTCTCAATGGTGTCGTTATACCACAGCCAGCCGCGATCCTCCGGCGACCAGGAGGTTCCCTCATCGGGCGTTGTCTTGGCCGAATCCATGACGCTGTCCCAAACGAGCGCGGCGTCTTGAGACCGGGCCGCCCTCTTCAGTGTAAGTGCAAGGTACCCCTTGAGATACGGTGAGTGCTCCTTCCAATGCCGGAAGGAAAAGCCGAGCATTTTCTTCCTCTCATCGTCGCTGAAAACGCCGCCGGTCCAGGAAGAGTCCGGGTAGTTGCTGAGGGTATAATTCAGAAAGGTCACGAACTCCCAGCCCACATCCTGAGCCATCATCCGCCTGACTATCTCATCTAGGAAGTGCTGGTGAAGATAGTCAAACGCCCTGACCACAGGCTCCTTAGGGACGTCAGCGCCGAACTCGAGCGCTTTAGAGAAACCATGGACGATATAGAGGGTCATGTATGGGGATGGCGGGCCGCCCGGCCACCAGGGGAAAGCGCCCAGGGAAGTCTGGGCTTTGAGCAGCTTGGCCAGGGAGGCTTCCCTCTGAGCTTTCGCCACCCTCGGGTCAAGGACCCTCTCGACTCCATATCCAGCATCCTGCCCTCCCCTAGCCGGGATGAGCCACGGCGTTTCCTCCAGCGACATCTTCCGGTTGGGGTCGGCGCTATCGAACGTTTCATAAACCGTGTCCCGCTTGCTCAGGGCCTCGGCCATGCGGGCCACCTGGGGATATCGGCTGTACAGGCTCGTCAGGATGCCCGTGGACAGGAAGCGGTTGAGCGTTTGTTCGGTGCACTCGTAGGGATAGTTGATCAGATACGGAAGGGCTTCAAGCAAACCGTAGAAGAGCTGCGCGTCCACCGTCACCACGAGCTGTTCATCGATCCGGGTCGGGTCGTCGGTTTTCCCCATGTCCGGGAAGCTGAGCTCCCGCGTGACACCCTCCTTGAGGGCAGCGAACCGGGACTGCACAAGGTGCATGCGGCCCGGCAAGACAGGCAAGGGACGGAGCTCCCCGTCGGAGAGTGAGCCGGCCCTGGCCGTTATCTTGAAGGCCACCGTCCCCACCCGCGCCGGGGCGGAGAGTGAAAAACCGACGGCGGTACCCCCTCCCGCTTTGGCGGTGAACGGCAGCGGAGGAATGCGAGCCGGCAGCCCGAAGGCCGGAGCCAGGTTTTCATTGGTCAGCGGGTCGAAGATCTCGAGCGACACAGCGCCCGACAAAGCTGCCTCCCCGGCGTTATTGACCATGACCTTGAGCTCGGCCCGGTCTCCCTCGCGAAAGAAGCGCGGCAAGTACGGCCGGACCATGAGCTCTTTGACCGTGAGGGCCTCTTTTTCAAGGCTGCCGCCCATGAGGTCGCGGGTGACCCCGTGGACGAAGACGCGCCAGCCGGTGACGGAATCGGGCACCGTGAATTCAATGGCTGCCGTGCCATCTGCCCCGGTCAGGAGATGCGGTTGCCAGAATGCCGTCTCATCGAATCTGGAGCGGAGAGGAGCCGGTTCGGCGGCTGCAGCTTCCGGGCTTGTCTTGGCCTCATCTTCTTTCGCCGGAGCCCGGTCAGCGGCCATCTCGCTCAGGGCTTCTTCTTTAGACGCTTTCTGGCGCGCGGCCGGCGAAAAGGCAACCCGGCCTTCGACCCCTCCGACAACCCCACCCAAGACACGGCCACCGGGTCCGCCGATGCCGTAGCTGTCGAGCGCCGCAAGGGTATCCGGCCTGAAGGTTTGGTAGGGGGGGATGACGAACCAGTTGGAGTCTTCGCTGAACGCTTCGGGTGCCGTGCCCAGCACCGGCGCCCAGGGCGGAGCCCCTAAACGGCTGGGATAGATATTCAGCACGTTCGGTGGACGATGAGGGGCGAAAATGTCGAGGCTGCGGTCGTACATATAAGCCAGGAGCTCGGCGGCCCCCTGGACGGCCGGCTTTCCGGCAGGGGTCATCACGTTGACCCGCCAGGTTTCCCGGCCGCCCGGCGCCAACTTATCCCGGAAGGTGGAGAACGAGATCTTGAGCTCCTTATTGTCCCACGGGACAAAGACATTCGTCTCTTCGCTCATGAATTGGTGGTCTTTGAGCGCTGTGATGCGGACGCCGAACCCGCCGCGGAGCTCTTCGCCGATTGGAATCTCCAAGACTCCGGCCCCCCCGCCGGCGGCGATCCAGCGCCGTTCCCAGGTCTGCCCTCCTTTGAATGTCTCGAAAAAGATGGGCTGCCCTTCGAAGCCGCTGTGGATAAGCAGCCGGGCGGTCTCACCGACAGGAACGGTCGAATGTTCCGCGGAGAGGACGAGCGGAAGCCGGGCGGGAACCTGTTTTCGGGCGACCAGGAAGTCCAGGCGCTCGCGGCAAACAGCGCCAAAGTCGTCTTTGGTCTCATAGAGAAGCCGGTAGGCCCCGGGCTCCAGGTCGCTGACAGCGACCTTGGCTTCGCCCTTCTGGTCGTGTTCAGCCGTCCCCCTGGCGAACCCCGGACCTTCCTTCCAGAGATAGAGGATGGATTCGGGAGCAGGCGCAGGCCCCCAGCGCGGGCGCAGGCGGTCACCGGGAGTCTGGTATTCCTTGGATTCGCCGCCCAGCCTGTCCTCGGGCAACGGCTGGTCCGCGGGAAGGAACGTTGTTTCCGGCTGGATGAGCTGAACCACACGCCACGAGCCCTTCCCCGGTTTGGGGGTTCCGTTGAGGTCAGTCCGTGTTATCTTGAAAGCGCTTTCTGTTTCCTGCGAGAAGAATCCGGACGCGGCGGCGATGCGGGCCTCTACACTCACAAAGCCAAGACGGAAGGAGCGGACGGCCGAGCGGGTCTCGCCGCCTTCGTCGGTCACGTCCACCGAGAGGGTGTAGCTATAGGTCAGCCCTGATTCCGGCTTGTCTTTGCGCTCGTCCACTCGGGGGATGAAGTTCACTTCAAACGCGCCGTCCTCACGGAGCACGCTCCGGCCGCCGGCGATGATCTGAGACTGTGAGCCGCCGGACTCCCACCACCACCAGCGGGGGTAGACAGGCACCCTTTTCACCTGCCAGACCGCTGTGCCCGAGGCGACGGGAAGGCCGAAATAATAGCGGGCCTCGCCCTTCAGTGCGGCGGGACGGTTCAGGCGAAGCGGCTTGTCCGGGTCCTTGACGGAGACTTCAAAAGTCGGCCGCTTGTATTCTTCGACCCGGACTTGGGAATAGCCCTCCGGCTGCGCCCGAAGACGCCAGGCACCGAGGGGCCTGCCCGCGGCCGGAATGGCGAAGTCTCCGCTGGCCGTTCCGAACTCGTTCGTCGTCCGGACGGACTCCGCCACCCGCTGGCCGTTGATATCCTCGAGCCAGATCGTGACCGGCGAGTTGACCGCCGGTTGGACCTGTCCGCTATCGGGCCGGCCTTTATAAGCGAGGACCTTCCAGAGGAGCTTCTGACCCGGCCGGTAGATGCTGCGGTCGGTGTAAATGAGGGCCGACGAGATATCTCTCGGCTTTTCCCGGTCATAAAGATATATATAAGAGGCATCAAGGACAAGGTCCGTGCCTTTGCTCGCCAGAAGGAAGAAAGGACCCGAGCGGCGGAGGGAGGGGAACTGAGCGCGGCCCTCCAGGTCGGAGACCCGTGTTTCGACCAGGGTATGACCTTTTCGCCAATCGTACGCGTAAAGCGAGACCTTAGCTTCAGGGATGGGCTTTCCGGTCTCTCCCGAGAGGACGAGGGCCTCGATCCCTGGCTGGGCGCCTTCGCGCTTGAGAAGTACGAGGTCGGCGACCATGACCGAATGGGCCTCGACATAGTTTTTCTGGCGGACGAAATCCTCCCGGGCCGATGCGGCCACAAGATAGAGTCCCGGAACCAGTCCGGCCGGGAGATCGGCATAAGTCCGGTGGTCCTTATAATCGGGGGTGGCCGGTAGTTCGGCCGACCAGGAGGCCTCCGGCCTCTGTTTTTCTAGAACAGCCTGGGTTTCCTGCCATTCCGGGAAGAGGTTGTAATCTTTAGAGGTCCGGATCCGCTCCATCAGGTCAACCGGAAAAGCCCGGAAGAAGAGGCGATCCAGGTTGCGGTGGGTGACCTGGATGGACCGTTCCCCCGGGGCGTCGGTCCTCATGATCTCAACCGAGAAATGCGGGGCCTCGATACTCTTGACGGTATTGAGGCAGCGCTGTCCCCCGGGAGAATTGGGATAGGCCTCGACGCCTTCCTGGGCCAGGCGGCGGGCAAGGATAAGGGAGTCGGGAGAATCCTCGGCTCTGGTGAATTCGGCCAAGACAGCCTGACCCGTCGCCCACCAAGGATAGGACCGGTATTTTGGCAGGAGTTCGGCGAGGCGCTTCCGGATCAGGCCGCGGTCCTGTTCTTGAACAAAAGAGGCATGAAGGGCCTGGAGGCGCTCAAGGCGAGCTTCGAGCGCACCCTCCGGTCGGCCGGAACGACGGCAAAAGGATTCATGCTCTCCGAGAACAGCCTGGAGCTTCTCGAGGGGGTGGGCGGAGACGGACTTCAGGATGTCGATGGCGGATCTCTCGGACGACGGTTCTCCCGAAAGCTCCTCCAGGTTCAAGAGAAACAGCTCGTTCGTCTGGCGCGGCGTCCAGAAGCCGGTGTTCACGAGGAGCCGGGCCATGAGATAGACCAGGGAATCCCGCAGAGTGCTCCTGATCCCCGCCGGATAGTCGCCGGCGCTCCAATAATCCGGGAAGTCCTTGGCCTTGAAATCCTGGAGCCGCCCGCGGTCCTCCCACACTCGAAGAAGGGCACTCCAGGCTTCCTCGAAGATCTGTTCTTTTGTCCAAGCCTTGAGGTCGACCGGGCCCTTTGCTTCCACGCGTTCCCGTTGGTTAATCTCCCAGGAATAGGCCTCATGATAGGTTACCAGGGACTGGGCGAAGAACAGGTCCAGCATGTCCCGCTGGACAGGGCTCTCCGGCCAGGGCTCTTCCTTGAGGAAGCGGACCGAGGTCTCATAGCCGTGAAGGGCCAGGCGGAGCTGCACTTCCTTGATCAGGGCCCAGGCCCAGCCCGCGTCGTCGCCTGTCCGTTTGGCTTCTTCGCGAAGGCGGGCGCCTTCTTTCGCCGCCTCCTCGAATTTCTCCTCGCTGATCAACTGGTCGAGGCGTTTGCGGTCCGATTTTTGCTGAGGTTGTCCAAAAAAGGAAGACAAGCCTGGATCCTTCGGGCCGGGGTTGGGACGGCCGGCATCAGCCCTTGAGAAAGCGGCGATTCCGCATAAAATGACCGCGGCGGTCAAGAAGGCCGGGACCGCCCAGAGCACCGGGCGAGGAACCCGGCGGGATATTCCTCCGAGAGGGTTTTGAATGCGATTGCTTTTCTCCATGCTTTCCTCCCTGCGGGCCAAGCTTCGATCGAAACTAGAAGGGCCTGGTTCACTATATAATACAACAACAA
>DAIPLF010000118.1:0-5005 GCA_036769375.1 Candidatus Aminicenantota bacterium
AACCTCTACTTCGCCTACCGCTGCTTTGACAGCGAGCCGTCCAAGATCAAGGCCTCGATCACGGCCCGCGACACCATCAACCAGGACGACTGGATCTGCCTTAACCTCGACACCTTCAATGACCAGCAGTCCCTCTATGCGTTCTACGTCAACCCTCTCGGCATACAGGGTGATTCCCGGTTCGAGGGCGGCCAGGAGGATTTCACGATCGATGTCGTCTGGTACTCGGTAGGCCGGATCGATGCCGAGGGATTCACGATCGAGGTCAAGATCCCGTTCAAGAGCATCCGCTACCGGAGCCGCGAGCCTGTCGAGATGGGCATCATCTTCGAACGGAATATCAGCCGGTTTTCCGAGGCAGGCACCCACCCGGCTCTCGACCCCGCCCGGGGCCTCGATTTCCTGAACCGGACTCGGCCGCTCCTCTTCACCGGCATAAAACATTACACACTCCTAGAAGTGCTCCCGGCTATCACCTATGGGAAGACGAGCCTGATCGACCGGGGAACTCTGGAACCGCAAAAGGCGAGAAACGACCTGAGCCTGACGGCGAAATACGGCCTTTCCTCACAGCTCATCCTGGACGGGACGGTCAATCCCGATTTCAGCCAGGTCGAATCCGACGCCGGTCAGGTCGATTTCAACCTTCGCTACGCGCTTTACTACCCCGAAAAACGCCCTTTCTTCCTGGAGGGACAGGAAAAGTTCACATTGGCGGCCACCGAGGCGGGGAACCCGCTTGAATCCGCGGTCCATACCCGGACGATCGTCGATCCGCTTCTCGGGTTCAAGCTCAACGGAAAGGTCGGTCCAAAGGAGACAGTCGCGGCGATCTACGCTATGGACGAACTTCCATCAGACGCTCCGGAAGACTACGCCCACGTCACCATCGCCCGCTATAAACATGCCCTGAACGAAGACAGCTTCATCGGGGGGATCTGGACGGGCCGTTTCGAGGGTCCGCGGTACAATGTCGTCGCCGGTTCGGACGGCTTTGTCCGCATCAATCCCTCCAGCACTTTCGGCTATCAAGCTCTTTTTTCCCTCACCAAGCCGTCCGGCCAGGACGAGGAGGTGGAAGGACAGGCGTTGAATTTCCAATACTATTATTCAACGCGGGACCGATTGTTCGAGCTCACCTTGCAGGACCTGGGCAAGGATTTCTGGACCGAGACTGGTTACCTCACCCGGAACGGGCTGACCCGTCTCAAGCTGGGTTTCCTGCCAATGATCTATCCGAAATCGCAGACGTTCCTCCGCATCGACCCCATGTTCCACACGATCAACATCCGGGACAAGTTCAGCGGGCTTTTCGAGACGTATAACGCCTTCGACCTGCGCCTGATCATGCCCCGGAACACGACGCTCACCACCGGGGGCCGCTATCAGACCGAGATCTATCTGGGCCAGCGCTTCGGCCGGAGCGGCCTCCGACTGATCGCGAAGAGCCAGGTCACCAGACGGGTCTTGCTGGATGCGCGCTACGGCTATGGGCAGAAGATCCGGTACGTCGAATCCCCCTACCAGGGGCGGGGAAGCGATGCCACCTTCAGCGCAACCTATCTCCCCTCGGAGAAGCTCAACTTCGGACTGGCTCTGGCCTATTCGGATTTCTATCGCTCGGCCGACGGGGCAAAAGAATACGACTACACGATCATCCGCAACGTGGACACCTTCCAGGCCAACAAGTACCTGTTCTTCCGGGTGATCATCGAGTACAACTCGTTTTACAGAAGCATGATGACCGACCTTCTCGCCTCATTCACCTACATCCCGGGCACCGTTGTCCACATCGGCTACGGCTCGCTCTATGAGAAGCTGGCCTGGCGGGAGGACCAATACGAACCGTCCGACCGCTTCCTGGAGACGAAGCGCGGTTTCTTTTTTAAGGTGTCCTATCTCTGGCGGCTGTGAGCCCGGGCATTGCCAAATAGAAGAAAGATAGGGAAGCTCCCATTTTAATCCTGAAAGGAGATGAACCATGGCTAAACCTATAGCCAAAATTGGAATCGGCTGGCTTTTATGCTTTTGCTTATCAGGGTCGTTACTCGCCGGCCAGGAGAAAGCCCAGGACCGCCGTAAATCCCTCGACCCCAAAACAGAGACTTCGGATGATCCCCGCCGCATCCCAGCGCAGCCCGGCCCTCGCGGACCCGAGGGGGTGATCGTTCTGCGCGGAGGACGGATCTTCGATGGGACGGGCGCTCCTGTCCGTGACGGAACGGTCGTCATCCGGCGCAACACAATCGAGAAGATCCTCCCGGTTGGCGCCACGGACTGGCCCAAGGAAGCCCGTCTCCTCGACATCAGCGGAAAGACCGTGATGCCCGGCCTGATCGACGCCCATACCCACATCGACTACGCCGAGACCGAGACCGCGGCATTCCTGGATATCAGCGAGGCCGACGCCATGCTCCGCGCCGTGGAAAAGGCCCGGTTCTATCTCGAGTGCGGGATCACCAGCATCCGGGATGTCGGCTCGCTCCACGATGTGCCGTTCCGGCTCAAAGAATGGGTTTCGCAGAACCGTGTTCCTGCCCCTCGCATCTTTCCCGCAGGCGCTTTTATCACGTCGACGGGCGGCCATGGAGCCGAGGGGGTCGACCCGGACATCCTGGTTCCCAAGAGCACGCGCCTGGCCGAAGGTCCGGACCAGTGGAGGCAGGCCGTCCGGGAGCAGTTCAACCGCGGGGCGGATCTCATCAAAGTGGGCAGCCATTTCAGCCGCGAAGAGGTGAAGGCAGCCGTCGAGGAGGCCCACGCCCTCGGGCTCAAAGTGGGTTGCGACGCGGAAACCTTCTATATCCAATGGGCGGTTGAAGCGGGAGTCGACGTCATCGAGCATCCCCTGCCGCGCACCGATGAGACGATCCAGCTCATGGCCCGGAAGGGGACGGAGTCGGTGCCGACGCTCGTGCCTTACGCCTACATTTTCGACCAATGGGGCGGATATTTCGGATCCACATCGCGCCGATTCACCTTCTCCAAAGAGGCCAACCTCGAGGTCCTGCGCCGGATGAAACGGGCGGGGATCAAGCTGGGGATCGGGACCGACCTGGTCATCGACTGGTTCCGCTATCTTCCTCTTCCCTACATTTCAGAACTCAAGTCTTTCGTAGAGGCCGGCTTCACGATCCCCGAAGCCCTGGCGGCCGCGACGAAAACCAACTCCGAGATCCTGGACATGTCCGACAAACTCGGGACCCTGGAGCCCGGGAAACTGGCCGACGTGGCCGTTTTCGAGGGCAAACCCGACCAAAACCTGGATGACCTGGCCAAGGTGGATATCGTCATCCGCGACGGCTATCTCGTGGTCAAGAGTGGAGAGGTCGTGATCCCGCGTCACATCACCGTCGTCCCGCCCCAGCCGAAGGAAAAATCGGGGAGGACGTTCCAGAGGCAATGATTCTCCTCCGAGTCATGCCCAGGGGGCCGATCGGTGAGACCGCCAGGTCCGATTGGCCGAGTTTTCTCATTTTGAAGGGAGCTGTCCCTTGTTCATCTCGAAGTTTTTGACCAGATCCGCATATTCCTCATGGAGGATCCGGCTGTCCGATTCATAGCCCGCTCTGATCATCTGCTCTTTTTCTTCCGGACTGAAATAGTCCATGACAGGGATAAAAAAGTGCCTGTCTTCCTTCTCGATATGAGGCGGATAGAAGTCGACCAGCAGCCGCAGGGAGACGGCGATATCAGCGAGCGCCTCCGCCTCGCCTTTTTGATAGAGCTGGTTATATTCCATCAAAGACAGGGTGATCTTTCTCGCCAATTCGTGGTCCTTGATCAGCTCGTCCATCATCCGTCTATGCTCGGTGGATATGGCCTTGCGGTCAAGGGCGCGGAACAAGATCTCTTCCTCCTTTCCGTGGTGACAGCGATCGGCGTAAGCCCGGATAAAATGGATGATCCTCTCGACCTGAGCGGGATCCTCTTTTTTCTCGGCCTGGATCATCCCGAGCCGCTCTTCAATGACCCGGATCATCCGTTCGATGAGCCGGTGCTCGATCATCAAGGGTCCGATGGGCAGCATCTTCCTTACCTCCGTATAAGCATATCTTAGACTCCCAAAGAGCGGATCCGCGCGCAGCTGCTCTCGCTCACATCCGTCCCGCCGCTTCCAGCACGGACCGGGCCTGCGCGGTCACCCAGGGGTTCGACCGGCGCGTGCCGGCCGGACCCCAATCGTAGAACGTCCCGCGCGACACGAAAGTCGCCGCGGCTTTCCAGACCTTCTGCTCCAGCGGCCATCCCCCGTCCCGCAGGCGCTTCGCCTCGAGCAGGTCGAGCGCCTCCGCGCAGCGCGGGTCGCCGATGAAGCCCGCCTCGGCCATCACCAGGAGGCCGAAGAGGATATCGTAAGGCCAGAAGTGGGGGAAGGAGAGGAGCAGGAAACGTGGGTTGATCACCGATCCGTCGCTGCGCCGGCGGAAGAGCCGGCGCGAGAGGAACACCTCGGCGGCCCGGCGCGCGGCGGCGCGCGAGGACGCCCTCCCCGTGAGCTGCGCGTGCAGCGCGAGGGCGCGAAGCGGCGGGAGCGTTTCGACGAACGAGGAGACGTGCGCCTCGGGGCGCTTGTCACAATTCCAGCCGCCGTCGGGCCACTGCCACCGTTTCAGCCGCCGGATCAGCTCTTCGGTCGTTTCGTCGGCGATGCCCAGGCGCATCTCGCTCCAGGCCTGGAACCCTTCCTGACAGGCGCACCGACGGAACCGATCCTCCTGCCCGGGGATGAGCAGGGAGTGGGGAGGCCGCAGGTGGCGCTCGGCGAAGAGCCATTCCCTGAACTGGTCGCGCAGCGGCAGGAGCGACCGGTCGCCCCGGCGGTGACCGATCTCCGCCAGGCAGACGAGGGTCCACAGGGGTCCCTGCCACTTCTGGTAACCGTGAACGGGCATCCGCCCGTCGGGACCCACGTGGGAGAGAAGCGCGGCCGCGGCAGGCTTAGGATCGGTCCTTCCCTTCATGAGCCCATGGTATTTCCGGTCGCGTCCGCGTGTCAATGGCC
>DAIPLF010000118.1:5105-6182 GCA_036769375.1 Candidatus Aminicenantota bacterium
TCAAGAGACCACTTCTGGACACGGTCGAAGTCGTCCCGGGTCCGCTTCCTTTCCGCTTCTGTTCCCCAGTTCACGCCCGAAAGCTGGGCCAGTTCCTTCATCCAGGGCGCGCCCTGGTGGGTGAACGGGAAGGGCTCGTAGTAATGCACCGTCACGATGATATTGCGGTCATCCTCAGGCAGCGCCAGATCCGGAAAGGCGGCGATAGACTTGGGGGATAGACATAGGGGTCTCCTTCCGCCTTCACAGTTTAAGAAACCGTCCGCCGACAAGGACGGTGATAGAGGAGACGGCGCCGCCGAGGACGCTGCCCCAGATGAGGTCAACGATGGTTACAGTGAGGGGCCAGTCTTTGAGTGTAGCCAGGTTGGTGAGATCGTAGGTGGCGTAGCTGATCAGGCCGAATAGGGCGCCGAGAAGAAAGGCCTGGATAGGTCTTCCGCCAAGCAGGGCAGGCTTGATGACGAAAACGAGCAGGCCGACGATGAAGAGCAGGTAGAATAGGATGGCCGCGGCCCAGTTCACTTTGGGACTGAGCATTGGTCCGAGGTGCCGCCGGTAGAAGCTCTTGGCCACGGCACCCAGCCAGACCATGTCGATCAGAAAAAATACGGTCAGGGCGATCCCATACAAGGCCAGCATTTGTTTCGCGGTCATCGAATTCTCCTTATCAAAGGCAAATTGTCAATTGTTGAGACCTAACCCCGCAGGAGTGCCAGCAGAACTCTCTTGGGGGCATCGGCCATTTTCCACCGGCGTTGTGTCGCTCGTTTCATAAGAATGGCGCCGCGTCGCCAGGGAAGCTTATCGTCGCTCGCCCGAGGCTCAGGTCGCCTTGTCCTTGCCTTCTTCGGAGGATCCCGTCGCTTTCTGACTCTTGCCGCCTTCTTGCGCAATCGAAGGGGCGGCTTTCTTGTCCGCCTTAACCCTTTTTCCCTTACCCTCTTCGGGGGCTTTTTTCGGCTTCTCGCCCTTTCCGCCTTCTTGTTCTTTCCGGGGGGCGGCCGCCCTTTCCGCCTTTATCCGCGCCGATTCCTCCGTTCTCTTGTCGTGACCGGCGATCACGCCCAGTCTTCT
>DAIPLF010000119.1:0-6169 GCA_036769375.1 Candidatus Aminicenantota bacterium
AGCTCGGCAGCATCCTCAAGGCCGTGATCTCCCAGAGGCTGATTCCCCGGATGGATGGTCAGGGCCGAGTCCCGGCCGTCGAGGTCATGATCAGCACTCCCTACATCCAGGAATGCATCCAGGAGAAGGAAAAGACCGGGCTTATCCGCGATGCCATCGCCTCCGGCGTCTCCCAGTACGGCATGCAGACTTTTGACCAATCCATCTTCCAGCTGTACCGGGATGGCTACATCTCCTTCGAGCAAGGCATGCGCTACTCCACGAATCCCGATAACTTCAAGCTCCGGGTCATGGGCATCCAGTCTACCCTGGATATCGCGCTCGAAGAGATGGAGCACGGGATGAGCAAAGTGGACAGAGAAGCGACGGAGGTCCCTGAAGAAGAGACCCAATGAGATCGCAGGAGATCCGGGAGGGTTTCCTCGACTTCTTCTCCCGGAAAAACCATAAGGTCGTCCCCAGCTCCTCGCTCCTCCCCAAGGACGACCCCTCCATACTCTTCACCAACGCCGGGATGAACCAGTTCAAGAACATCTTTCTTGGCCTGGAGAAAAGGAGTTACCGGCGGGCGGCCACCGTGCAGAAATGCCTTCGCGTCTCGGGCAAGCACAATGACCTGGAGCAGGTCGGCCGGACCAGTAAGCATCACACTTTTTTTGAGATGCTGGGGAATTTTTCCTTCGGCGATTACTTCAAGGAAGAGGCCATCGCCTTCGCCTGGGAGCTCGTCACCGAAGTCTTCCGTCTCCCCCCGGGCCGTCTCTATGCCACGATCTACGAGGACGACGAGGATGCCTATGGGATCTGGCGGCAGAAGATCGGCCTGGCCGACGAGAAGATCTTCCGCTTCGGCAAAGAAGACAACTTCTGGGCCATGGGGGACACCGGGCCCTGCGGACCGTGCTCCGAGATCCATTTTGATGCCGTGCCCGACCTGGAGGAGGGTGACCCGTACCAGCTCATCGAGAAGGGCAGCGACCGGTTTGTCGAACTCTGGAACCTCGTCTTCATGCAGTTCTTCCAAGACGAAAAGGGGGTCCTGCATCCCCTCCCTTCTCCGTCGATCGATACGGGCATGGGGCTGGAGCGGACCGCGGCCGCCCTGCAGAAGAAAAGGAGCAACTTCGACACCGACCTCTTCCAGCCTTTGATCGCCCGGGTCTGCGACTTGTCTCAGCGGGAATACCCGGCCGATGAAACCGGCGACGTCTCCGTTAGGATCATCGCCGACCACATCAGGGCCATCACTTTCCTGGTCGGCGACGGGATCATGCCCTCGAACGAGGGGCGCGGTTATGTCTTGCGGCGCCTTATCCGCCGAGCCTTCCGGCAAGGCAACTTGCTGGGGATCGAAAAGCCTTTCCTCCACCAGTTGGTCGGCGCCGTGGCCGACATCATGAAGGACGCCTATCCCGAACTCTTGAGTTCGGTCAACTACATCGCGCGTCTCTGCCTTTCCGAGGAAGAGAGGTTCGCTCTGACTCTCACTTCCGGGATCCGCTATTTCGATCAGTTCGTCGAAGAGGCCAAGAAGGCCGGGCGAAGCGACCTCGACGGTTCCGCCATCTTCAAACTCTATGACACTTTCGGGTTCCCCCTCGACCTGTCCATGGAGCTGGCCCAGGAACAGGGTTTGGGAGTCGACGAGCCGGGCTTCCTGGCCGAGTTGGAGAGGCAGAAAGAAAAGGCCCGTTCTTCCTGGAAGGGCGACGCCCAGCTCAAGGACCGGCGGGCTTACGAGAGTCTGCGGAAGTTCCGCGTCCTCGGCTGCAGCCATGAGAGCGAGCATCTCGATGAAGCGGAAGTCCTGGCGATCGTCAAGGGAGGCCGGACGGTCAACTCGCTGCGGGCAGGGGAGGACGGCCAGGTCGTTCTCGACCGGACGCCTTTTTATGCTGAGGCCGGAGGCCAGGTCGGCGATTCCGGGCAGCTCAAGACCGCGCATTTCTCCGGGCTCGTCCATGGCGCCTTCTATCCACTTCCTGAGCTTATCGCCCACGAGGTCGAGGCTCTGAGCGGAGAGCTCCATGTCGGGGACAAGGTTGAGGCCACGGTGGATGGGGCCAGGAGGGAGGCCATCCGCAACAACCACTCTGCCACGCATCTTCTCCATGCTTCCCTTCGGCAGATCCTCGGCGACCATGTCAAGCAGTCCGGCTCCCTTGTCACGGCCGAACGGCTGCGCTTCGATTTCACGCATTTCTCCCCTCTCAGCAGGCAAGAGGTCCAGGAAATCGAGGAGTTGGTTAACAGGAAGATCCGGGAGGACCTGGTCGTGGAGACGCGGCTGACGACGCTCGAAGAGGGCATGAAGCAAGGGGCGATGGCCATCTTCGAGGAGAAATATGGCGAAAAGGTCCGTTTGGTCGCCCTCGGGGAGTTCAGCAAGGAGCTCTGCGGCGGCGTCCATGCCCGGAAGACAGGCGAGATCGGATTTTTCAAGATCATCTCTGAATCCTCGATTGCCGCGGGCCTGCGTCGGATCGAAGCGCTGACTGGTGAAGGGGCCCTCCGTTACACCCAGGAAGCCGATCAGCTTCTGGCCGAGGTCCAATCTGCGCTCAGCACCTCCCGCAAAGACATCCTCACGAACCTGGAGAAATGGCGCAAGGAACTCGAGGAAAGAGAGAAGGAGGTCAAGTCCCTCAGGCAGAAACTGGCCCAGATGAGAACTCGGGGGGGGGAAGGACGGGCCCGCAAAGTCAACGGGATTTCCGTCCTGGCCCAGCGGGTGGACGGGCTGACCATGGAGGAGCTCAGGACGACCGCCGACGCCATTAAACAGAGGCTTGGCTCAGGAGTCGTCATCTTGGGAGCGGAGGCGGAAGGGAAAGCGCTCTTGGTCATTTCGGTGAGCAAGGACCTTGTGGTCCGCCTTCCGGCCGACCTTCTCATCCGGGAGATCGCCCCGCTCATCGGAGGCGGAGGGGGAGGGAGGCCGGATTTCGCCCAGGCCGGCGGTAAAAAGAGCGAATTCCTTGACCAGGCCCTGGATAAAGGCCTTTCTGTTGTCGAGAAGCTGGCCCAAAAATCACCCTAAAAGGGGATTGCCAAAGAGCCGGATTTCTGGCAACATGGGGGAAAAGCGGATTTTTAGATGAGACATCCGGTCCCGAATCAACGACTGCTCGCCACGGCTATCGCGGGCGTTTTTCTGATGGCTGGGATCCTCTCCGGACCTCTCCCGAGCGCCGCCAAATCGCGCCAGGAATTGAAAAAGCAGTACGACCCGATCATTCAGTCCTGCGCGCGGCAGTACAATGTTCCCGCTGACCTCATCCATTCCATCATCCGGGCGGAGTCGGACTATGACAATCGGGCCATTTCGGTAAAGGGAGCCGTCGGCCTGATGCAGCTCATGCAGGAGACGGCTATTCAGTATGGAGTATCAGACCGATTCGACCCGGCCGAGAACGTAAAGGGCGGCGTCAAGTACCTTAAGGACCTCTGCAAACTCTTCGACGGGAATACGGCCAAGGTTCTGGCGGCCTACAACGCCGGCCAGGAAGCGCTCAAGAAGTATAAGGGCATCCCTCCCTATCCTGAGACCAGAGAATATATCCGCCGGGTCATGGCTTCTTATTCCAAGGCCTATATCGGCGGCGGAGTCCCCATCCGCAAGTTCGTCGACTCCTCCGGCCAGCACGTCTTCACCAACGATCCCTACTACCATATCAACGGCCAGAAGAACCGCGACTAGCCCCGCTTTTCTCCCGGGAGACAAGTCAGGTCAGGGAGATGTCTAGCGCGCCCTCAGGCAGGTTCTTGGACTAAGCCGGGCCCCGGTTGGCTTCAGGGTTGGGGCTGACCTGGGTCCGGATGCGTTTCACCGGGACTCCCCAAGGCTTGAGGTTTTCTTGGCCGGCTGAAGATCGAGGACCCGATCAATCCGCCCAGGGCGCCGAAGGCCGCAAAGATCACGGCTGAGGCCAGCAGGCCGAGGAGGAACCAGGCAGGAGACATGCCGCCGGCCCGGCTTTCGAACCATCTTTCCCATCCTGAAGGCATCTCCTCGAAGAATTGGGAAAACTGGTCCAAGAACCGTTGGACGAATTCCCTGTTCGTGGTCTCGAAAGGCAGGCTGACGATCGCGTCCGTCACCGCTGCCACGATCCCCGTAAGGATCCCGAGCACGGCCCCGTCGCCGGGCGTCAGAGGGGTGGAGGCGCTTTTGGAGAACAGGTAGGCGGCCAGCATGGCGCCGCCGATGATCCAGAGGCAGCACAAGCAGTTGACCAGGGGGACGGCGGTGAGCACGCCGGCCGCGATACCGCAGACCAAGGCCGGTTTAAACATGCCGGGACGCTGCTGGGTCATTGTTCCTCCTGCGTCTTTGGTTTCCTATTCTAGGGGGAACCCGGTGACGATTTCAAGCGCTTTTTTTGCCGTGAGATGAAGAGATCGGCGATCCCGGGGATGAAATAAAAAGGAAGAATTGTCCCCCATAAGATTCCAGTGATCAGGCGCAAGGCTCCGGGTGTACGCCAGAGCCCCAAGAAATTCGCGGCGGAATCCAGAACGATCGGAGCGGAGACGAGAAGAAAAGCCCGGGCGGAGGGCAGAGCCAGAGTTCCCCTCCTCCTGAGAAGAGGGAAGAGGCCGAGGCCAAGGAGAAACCCTAGATAAATGCCGGAGCAGCGGGCGCAGACGGCCAGCGGTTGGCCGAAACAAAAAAGAGAACGGTCCGTAACCTGATGGCAGACCGGGCTATAGAGGGCATAAACCAGGCTTGCCCAGGGGGAGGACCGACTCCTGAGGTAGGGAGCCAGCAAGATCCCTCCGAGCCAGAGAGGATAGACCAGCACGGTGATCAAGAGAGTCAAGAATACAATCCTCTCGGAATCGAAGGCCTTTTCATTCTTCCTCAAGACGTCCTCAGGCATGGCCTTTGATCCTGAGGTAGGCCAAGTAGCCCACGAGGGCCAGGAAATCGAGGGTGATGGCAGAGGACGACATGAATGCGGCGTAGAGCCGACGTCCCATGAGGTCATATAGGGACAGAGAGATGACCAGGGAGTTGAAGACAAGGAAGCCCCTCCAAAAAGGGCGGTACTTGTCATAGTGTCTGAAGATGAGCATCAGCGCTGGAGCCGCAGAAAGGAATGTGTAATCCCAGCCCAGGGGAGAGACCAAAGGGATAAGGGCAAGTAGAAGGAATCCGTCGAGGACACTGCCCGACCCGGCCAGGCGGGTTCTCCTGAGCAACAGGAAGAGAACGAAGCCGACGAGGGCCGCCAGGATGAGCCCATAGATGACCAGCGACAGGCTTTGGTCGTGCGTTCTCTTCGTCAGGAAAGCAAGCAGGGAAA
This sequence comes from Candidatus Aminicenantota bacterium, assembly GCA_036769375.1. Classification (GTDB taxonomy): domain Bacteria; phylum Acidobacteriota; class Aminicenantia; order Aminicenantales; family UBA8522; genus UBA8522. The sequence goes on from DAIPLF010000119.1 coordinate 5,310, forward strand.
CGTTGTCTTGCGAGGAAAGCAGGGAAGGTGTCGAGGCGGCCAGCGAGGATCTCCACTCTCCGAGGACCACAAGGTTCCCTTTCCAGCCATAGAAAAGGGCTGGAGCCAAGACGGACAGACTTAGGACGGCCAAGCCGGAGGCCAAGGCCAGCCATTTCTTGCGGATAAGCAGATACGGAAAAAAGGCGACCGCGTAGGGCTTGAGAGATGTGGCCAAGCCGACAAGGGCGCCGCTTGAACCGCCGGCTGACGGCCTCGAGGATCCGGCCAGGAGCCAGATCGTTGCCACGAGCAGGAAAGTGATAAGGGCGTTGATCTGACCGAGCTGCAGCTCCCGGAAGAAATAGCGGGCCAGGATGAGGCCGGCGAAAAAAGCCGGCGAGAGAAATGTTTTGCCTTTAAAATCAATGAGTTTCGAAGAAATGACGAAGATCATGACAGTGGCCAGGACAATGATCCCGAACCAGACGGCCTTGGCCGAGGAAGGGGGGAGCAGGGTTAGCGGCAGATAAAGGAAGGCGGAGAAGGGAAGATATTTGAATTGCCAATGCCCGTCGGCCGTCCGATAGAGTGTCTCCCCGTTCCGCAACCTCTGGCCGGCTCTGTAATTGACCTCGAAATCGGCCATTTCATCCTTTAAGCGGAAAAAAAAGAGGAGACTGAAGAGGACGATGGCGGCCAGGACCAGGATTGCGGCGGACCTCTTAACGGCCATTCCGCTCCAAAACTATCCAAGCGTCCTCTGTTTGTCAACCTCAGGCCCTCCGCAAAGCAGGGAGCCCGCTCTTTTTAACGGAGGCGAGCCTTTTTTATTGATTGACAGGACGGAGCGGTCTGTGTAGATTTGTTCCAGTATGCCT
>DAIPLF010000120.1:0-6168 GCA_036769375.1 Candidatus Aminicenantota bacterium
GGGTTCGGCCGAGATCTTGGCGTCAAAATACCGGCCCGTGTAGGTATTGAGCCGGCTCCAATTCACGGGCAGGGAATCGTTGCGGGCGTACTCAGCGGCAGCGAAGAACCAGAGCCTGTCCTTGAGGATGGGTCCACCCAGGGTGAAGTTCCCTTCCCAGTTGGTTTTCGTCGTGCCGGCGAGGACGTCTCCCGGCTGCACGAAGAGCCAATCGTTGGGAGACGCCAGGTTTCCGTTTGCCGGCTGGTTGGTCTCGAACCAGTCTTTGATCTCCGTATAGTACGCCGCGTTGCCGTGGAAGGCGTTGCTCCCGGATTTGGTCAGAACGTCGATAGCCGCACCGGAATAGCTCCCGTATTCCGCCCGCGCGCCGATGGAGACGACCCGGACTTCCTCGACGGCATTATAATTGACTTTGATCAGGGGACCGAAGGCCGCGCCGCGGGGGTTCGTCGTGTTGACGCCGTTCACCAGGAAGACGTTCTCCATGCTGGAGCCGCCGTAGGCCGTCGGGCTGGGAAGCCAGGAACCGGAGCTCCCGACGTCGAACATGCCCGGAGTCGTCAACGACAGGTCATAGAACGCGTCGCGAGTGGTCGGCAGCTTGGCCAGCATCTCGTTTTCCAGCCGGGAATCGACCGTCGAGGTCTTGACGTCGACGATCGGGCTGGCCGCAACGACAGTCACTTGCTCCTCGATCGCCCCCAGCTCCATGGTCACTTTGATGTCGACGGCGCTGCCCGCGCTGAGGATGATGTCCTCCTGGATATAGGTCTTAAACCCGGCCAACGTCACGGTCAGCGTGAATCTCCCGGGAGGCACGTTGAGAAAAACGAATGCGCCCCTCGCTGACGACACCGCGGAGCGCTTGCCCATGATGCTGGGGCCCGTGATTTCCGCAGTCGCACCGGGAAGCAGCTCACCCTTATCGTCGCTCACCGTTCCCGTAAGTTTCCCCTCGAGGACGGACTGCGCCCAAACAGGGTGCACGCTGACAGCGGCAAGGCAGAGAGCGAGGAAGCAGGTGACAAGCAAGTTCTTGCTGATCCTATGCATCGTCCCTCCTTATCAAATTTTGCCTCAAACCCTGTTTCTCCCGGATGCCCCGGCAGAAACAACCTTCAGCCTTTTTCTCAGACTTCTCCCTCGATTCGCCCTCCTCTGAGTATTCTTTTTTGACACGCATGAAGTATGCGAAGTTCAAACAACAACACTCCAGCGAAATTATTATAACGAATGACAGCGCTTGTCAAGCCCCCGTCCCCGATAAGGGGGACAGGCTATTTCTTGACCTGTTCCTTCAGCTTGGAGATCAGGTCATCCAGGAATTTGATCCTTTCCTCGTCCGTGTATCCCGCCTTCGCTTTTTCCAGGCAGGCGATGGCTTTTTCGAAATCGGCCCGGTTGATATAGCATCGCCCGGCCATCTCCAGATAGACGGGATCATCCGGCCTCAGGCTCAGAGCCTTTTCAAAAAGAACAAGGGCTTCATCCATCCGGTTCTGCCCGAAAAGGATCAGGCCGGAATTGTAGGCGGCGTCCGGATTGTTAGGGTCTAATTCCAGGTTTTTCCCGTAGAACTCGAGGGCCTTTTCCAGGTCATTCTGCTGCTGATAGCAGATGGCCAATTCAAAATAGGCGGGCGGGAACTTCGGGCTTTCTTGAATAACCTGGGTCAAGGCTTCGATCGCTTCCGGGAACATCTTTTTTCTCCCGTAGCTGAGCCCCAGAAGGTATCGCGCGTTGATATCCTTAGGGTCCTTTTCCAGCGCCCCCTGGAGCAGGACAATGGCACCGTCGAAATCCTTCTGGCCGATCTTGTCAGCCGCCTCTTTGACGACGCCCTGCATTTCCTTCAGACGCTGGGCTTCCCGGACCTGCTCTTCCGAGACCAGGGTAACCGGCGGGATCTCCACTTTCTGCAGGGTCTCCTGAGGCGATTCGAACCGCCATTCGTCCTCTTTTGGAGCATAGCCTTCCTTCTTGAAAACGACCGTATAAACTCCATGGGGCAATCCGGCGAACTTGAATTCGCCTTTGGCGTTGGTTTCGAAGCTGTAGCTCCGGCTGGTGGCTAGGTCACGGAGTGTTATATCCACGCCCGGGATGGGATTTTTATGGATATCAATGACTTGGCCGAAGAAATAATACTCGCGGTACTGGCCGGCGGCCGGATAAGCCTGGACCAGGACGAAGATGACCATCAAGGCCAGAAACGCTCGCCGAATGTGTTGTCTCATCCTACGCTCCTATTTGGTTTTAAACGAATTGGCTTTTCTCAGGGCATCGTTCATTTTTTCCGGCTCGTGCCGGCGGTTGAAGATATCAGCCAGAAGAAAGTAGCCGAGGGCCTTGAGCTCAGTCGTCTCAGCCAGGGAAAGGCCCAAATCGACCTCCTTCTGGATCTCGTCGAGGGGAACGTCTTCATAGAGCAGGCCGCGGGCCAGCAGCAGATGGCCTTCCGCCAACTTGGGCGTGAGCTTGACAACCTCCCGCAACTGTTCCAGGGAACCGGCCCTGTCCCCGAGCTTGAAGAGGAGTTTTCCCAGGTTGAACCGGGCTTTGAACTCCCCGGGATAGCTGGCCACTTCCTCGGCATAGGCGGCCCGGGCTTCCTCGAGCCTCCCCTGTTCCTCGTAGAGCAGACCCAGGTTAAATAAGGCCAGGGGAAATTTGGGCGCTTCTTCGATGACTTGTTTGAGCTCCGCCTCCGCCCGGTCATATTGCTTAAGTCCCACCAGGCAGGCCCCCAGGGTGAGACGGCTCCGGGTCACTTTAGGCTGGATCTCGACCGCCCTTTCAAGATAAGGGAGAGCTTCTCCGTACCTGAGCTCTCCCAGCAACACCTCTCCGATGAGCATATGCGCCTGCGTGTTCCGCTCGTCCAGGGAGAGCGTCCGCTTGCAGAGGGCGATGACGTCCTCGTTCTTCCGCTCCTCGAGCAGGATATTGGCCATACTGATCAGGGCAGGGATGCTCTCCGGATCCTCTTTCAGGATGAGCTCAAGCTTGGCTTTGGCCTCTTCGGTTCTCCCCAGCTCGACATAACAGGTCGAAAGAACCAGCAGGGCCTGGGGGATCATCGGCTCTTCCTGGAGTGCCGCTTCGATCCGGGCGGCGGCCTCGGCGTACTTATCTTCCTGGACCAGTTCACCGGCCGCCGTCACGGCCAGGAACACCGTCAGCTTGTCCTTGGGGTCGGCCAGAGGCCCGCGGCCTGTCGCCTTTTTCGCCGAGACGGGCGCGCCTATGTAGCCCAGGGCGGAAAGTCTCTCCATCGTTTCTTTGTCCAGGTTGGCGGCCTGGGGAGCCGGGGCGTCCTGGCTCGTCTCCGCTATGACCTTGTCCAGTTCAGCCTTCATTTCGCGGGCGATGTCGGGAGCATTCCCGAGAAGGTTTGTCTGTTCTCCGGCATCCAGAGTAAGGTCATAGAGTTCGGCTCTTGGAGAATCGATGTACTTGTACTGCGGCGTCCTCAAGGAATGAAGGGCGCTCCAGCCGAATTGGAGGTTGGGAGTCATGGATTCCGAGTAGGCATACCCTCTCGCTTTTTGTGAAGGCCGGAACATGGGCCCAAGGAGGGATTGCCCCTGAACCTTGACCTGAGGACCGGAACCGGCAAGCTCCAGCACGGTCGGGAAGACATCGACGGTGCTGACCTGGGTGGGAACCCGCACCCCCCGCAGCTCCTCAAACGGCGCCACTACGATGAACGGCACGTGGAGGGCATAATCATAGATGAAATAGCCGTGCGTTCCCTCGCCGTGGCTTCCCAGCCCTTCCCCGTGATCGCCGATGAGGATAAGGATCGTCTTCTTATCCAAGCCGTTCGTTTCCAGCCAGGCGACACAGCGCCCGATCTGCTCGTCCATGAAGGCGATCTCACCGTCGTAGAGGCCGGCGAGGCCCCGGGGGCCGAATTCCGAGCGATAGGGCTCGGGAGGCTCATAGGGAGTATGCGGGTCGTAGAGATGAACCCAGGCGAAGAACGGCTGGCTCTTTTGGCCTTCGAGCCAGCTCAGAGCGGCATCCATCACCTGGTCGCCGGGTCTCTGGATTGCGCCGAGGTCGATGTGCTTGTATTTTTTCAGGTCGAACCGGTCGTCGTAATGCTGGAAGCCTTGATTGAGCCCCCACCTGCCGTCCAGGACAAAAGCTCCGATAAAGGCGCCGCACTGGTAGCCCCTCTTGGAGAAGACTTCGGCCATCGTGGTCTGCTCTTCGCTCAGAGCCGTGTTCCCGTTGATGCGGACGCCGTGGTATGTCGGGTACATTCCTGTGAGGATGGTGCTATGAGCCGGGAGCGTCAGCGGCGAGGACGTGGCCGCCTGTTCGAAAACGACGCCCCTCTGGGCCAAGGCGTCGAGATGGGGCGTTTGAGCGCCGGGGTATCCATAACAGCCGATATGATCGGCCCGAGTCGTGTCCATGGTGATCAGGATGACGTTGGGCTTGTCGACTCCTCTATCCGCCCAGAGTCCCTCGATCTTCTTGGCCGGGTCTTTTTCGGGCCTCAAGAGAAGCCAAAGGAGAAGGGAGCCGACCGCCAGGCAGACGGCGACGATCGCCACAGTTCTCCGCGATGCCTTCCGATCCTGAGCCATGGATTAATAAGATAGCGTTTCAGGGGCTGATTTTCAACAGCGCCTCGTAGAGGGCCCAGACTGCGCCGGGCCGCATGTATTTCAGCGCCCTGAACAGCCGGTCGCCATTCTTCACCGCCGGGTCGTTCCAAACGGACTCCTCGGGGTCGAGATAGGCTTCGGGAGTCTTGAAAAAGTAACCCTGCCCGAAGGGGCTGTAGACGACATGGTAGATCCCGTAAGCGATGCGCATGGCCTCCGCCCGCATCCCATAGAGGGCGCTGTTGGCGGCCAGGGCATAGGCGGTCCCCACCCAGACTTCATCGGCCTGCTGACCGCCCACCTGTTTTCCAGCCGCGCTCCGGCCATTGACGGCGCCCATCAGGCCGCGGCCGAAACCGAGAACGTTTTTTTCATAGATCGTCCGCAAGGCCCTGACTGCCTGGTCGCGCGGGATGATCCGGCCGGCCTCATCCGTTTCCAGGCCGAGCATCGTGGAATACCAGACGCCGAAGAGCTGGTCAGCCATGATGTCGTCCGTGGCGGCGTCAATACGGAAATAGCCGCCCTCCTCGTTCCAGAGCTTCTGGAGGGCCCGGCGGCCGGCTTCAAACCAGGACCGATATTTGTCGATAACAGGCTTGATGGCGGAGGCGCCGACTTCCGGGAGGTTTTTGTTGATCAGCAGCTCGCCCATCGCGCAGGTCGATTTCAGAGCCGCCAGCCAGAGCATCGTGATATAGGCGCTCTCGCCTTTCATCTTCCAGGTGTCGTAGGTCTGGTCGGGGATGCCCTCATTGAGCGGGATATGGGAGCCGGGGTCGCCGAACCTCTTTTCGAGCGTGTCCAGGGCGGCGACCGAAGCCCGATAGGCTTCACCCAGGAAGGCGAAGTCTTTGGCTCCAGTGGCCAGGAAATCCCGGTGGGCCCGGAGAGGGAATTTCGGGTTGAGGTCCTTCCAGACATTCCCGTTCTGCCAGTCGAACCCGTTGAGCACCACCCAGGGACGGAGGCGGGGGGAGCCGATGTCGTGGGGCATCATGCCTGCGTCCTTGTTGGTGTTCCAATAATAGGTCATTTTATCGGCGGGCACCTCGTTTTTATAGATAGTCGGGTACAGGTAGGCCTTGAACGCCGGGTCCGCGAACTCCACCGCCCGGGAGAAAAAGCGAACATTCCCCATTTCCAGCTCGGGCCAGAGCTTGAGGATGTGCCAACAGTAGGAGTCGACGTCAAACGTCCCGTACATGAGATAATCGGCGCTTTCGAGATAAGTGTGGAGGTTGGTCGAGGCGTCCCAGATGCTCGTCTCGGCCAGTACGTAGAGCTCGTTGAGGAGAGCTTGCTTCAGCCAGCCGGGAAGCCGCGGGTCCTCGATCACGGGCTTCTGCCAGGCATCGATCGCCTTTTCCCAATCGCGGAACTTCTCAAGGGCTTCACGGGCGATGACCAAGGCCTTGTCCCCGGCGGCCCCAAAATAGTCGGTGTATTTTTTGCGGTATTTGACTCCGCTCTCGAATTCATAGTAGGGGAAATCCCAGGCGATGACGATCGGGAATTCGACCCGCTCGTGAGGCTTGACGGT
>DAIPLF010000121.1:0-6116 GCA_036769375.1 Candidatus Aminicenantota bacterium
AGGACTGGGGCGTCAAGTTCATCAGGAAGACGGTCACCGGACAGCAGCTCATCGACTACATGGAAAAAATGGGTCAGCCGCTGGCGGAACAGAGGAAACTGGAACTCCAAGACAAGCCCCAACTTGTTCTCTTTACAGGGACAGCGGTCAACAAGAAGGGAGAGGAAGTTTACCCGTCCGGACCCGTCCAGGGGATCGACCTGCCTGGTTTCAGGACAGGGAGACAGGAAAACTCGGTCATCTATGAATTCCGGGTTCCCCTGGCCTCCCGCGACGCCCACCCCTCAGGGATCGGCGCAGAACCGGGCAAGGAGATTAAGATCGGGTTTGAATGGGGGGGGATGACCAAGGAAATGAGGGAGGCCATGAGAGGCCAGACCCGCGGCACCACAACAGGAGCGGATGCGAATAGAGACGAGGTCACGACGGGAACTTATTTGGGTTCGCCTCCCTCGACGGGACCGGCAGGCCCGAAAAAATATTCGTTCTGGGTGGATGTGAAGCTGGCCCAGGCTGAATAGGACTTGGTGAATCCCATCGCGACTCCCGGCGGAGGCAGATGATTTGAGAAAGGCGAAAGTCGCTCTCCTGAAGGCCTCACCGGCGAGCGTGCTCGATGATATTGACCGTCTTTTCGAACTCGGCGGCGGAACTGAATCACTCGACAGGGCCGCCCCGACCATCCTGAAGGACAATATCTCCTGGCATTATCCCTTTCCCTCGGCGAATACCACGCCCTGGCAGCTCGAGGGCACCATCCTCGCCCTGAGACGACGCGGCTTTTCCTCTCTTATCTGTGTCCAGAATAAGACAGAGGTCACGAACGCCTACAAAGGGGAAGACCTCAACGGCTACCGCCCGATCTTCGAAGCCCACGGGGTCAACGTTCTGTTCAACTTCAAAAAAGAGGATATGAAGTGGGTTGTCCACCGCCCCAAGGCCCCGATGCTCGTCCTGGACAAGATCTACAAGACGGGGATCCGGATACCCGAATTCTTCAGCGGCAAGAACATGGTCCATCTGCCCACGGTCAAGTGCCACATCTATACGACCACGACCGGCGCCATGAAGAACGCCTTCGGAGGCCTGTTGACCCATAAACGCCATTATACCCACACGTTTATCCATGAAACCCTGGTCGACCTCCTGGCCATCCAAAAAGAGATCCATCCGGGACTTTTCTGCATAATGGACGGAACCACGGCCGGCAACGGACCCGGACCGCGGATCATGGAGCCGGTCAGAAAGGACGTCCTTCTGGCCGGGGCAGACCAGGTCGCGATCGACGCCGTGGCCGCTAAGCTCATGGGCTTCGACCCGATGAGAATTAAGTACATCCGACTGGCCCACGAGTCCGGGCTGGGCATTGGGCGTCCCGAGGAAATCGAGATCGTGGGTGATGAGAGTCTGGCTCAGCGGAGCTGGGACTTTCGGATCGGCCGGTCTTTCCATCGGCTGGCCGGGTGGATCACCTGGTTCGGCCCCACCCGCATCTTTCAGAAATTCCTGACCCGGCCGCCGCTCCTCTATCTCTTGACTTTGTACTCTTATATCTACCACGATGTTGTCCACTGGCCGCTCCGGGAAAAGCGGGTGGCCAGGAGATGGCTCGCCGAGTCCCCTTGGGGCCGGTTGTTCCAGGAGTACCGTGAAAAAGGAGCCCTGCGCCCTTCGCCGGGGCGCCCCGTCTGACCCGTCGGCCGAATGAAAGGAGAAAGCCATGGACCTTTTTGAGAAGTGCGTAGGCTTTTATTCAGACCCGGAGGTCGCCCAGAAATATGGCTATCCGACCAACCCGAGGACGGCCCAGAGTCTGGGGCTTTATCCTTATTTCATCCCTATCCACCAGGCCGAGGGACCGGAGGCCGTCATTAACGGGAAGACGTATATCATGATCGGCTCCAACAATTATCTTGGGCTCACCATCCATGAACGGGTCAAGGAGGCGGCCATCGAGGCCATCCGCAAGTATGGAACGAGCTGCACGGGGTCCCGCTTTCTTAACGGCACCCTGGAAATGCATCTGGAGCTGGAGGACCGGCTGGCGAAATTCGTCGGTAAGGAAGCGGCCCTCGTCTACAGCACCGGCTTCCAGGTCAACCTGGGCTCGATCCCGGCGATCGTCGACCGGGGAGACATCATCATAACCGATAAAGAAGTCCATGCCAGCATCGTTGACGGCGTCCGCCAGGCCAAGGTTCAGAAGAACGCCCACCCCCGACATTTCCGGCACAATAACCCGGCCGATCTAGAGAAGATCCTAAAAGCCTGCCCGGACGGGCCCGCCAAACTGGTCATTGTCGATGGAGTGTTTAGCATGGGAGGCGATATCGCTCCCCTGCCGAGCATCGTCCCCCTCTGCCGCGCTTATGGGGCAAGACTCATGGTCGATGACGCTCACTCCCTGGGAGTGCTCGGAGGCGGTCGAGGCACCGCCCAGCACTTCGACTGCGTCAAGGATGTCGACCTCATCATGGGGACTTTCAGCAAGTCATTGGCCTCAGTTGGAGGGTTTATCGCCGGGCCAAAAGAAGCCATTCACTGGATCCAGCATTTCTCCCGGCCCTTTATCTTCAGCGCCAGTCTGCCGCCGGCCAACGTGGCCTCCGTGCTCGCCTGCCTGGATGTCATAGAGCAGGAGCCGGAAAGGGTCGAGCGATTGAGCAGAGTGGGCGAAAGGATGAGGACGGAACTCCGGACGATGGGGTACAATATCGGCCCCAGCCAGACGCCCATCATCCCCATCGTCATCGGCGACCAGTTCAACACGATCAGAGCCTGGAAAATCCTGTTCGAAGCCGGAATATACACCAATGTGGCCCTGCCGCCGGCCGTGCCACCCAACTTCGCCCTTCTCCGGACGAGTTACATGGCCACCCACACCGACGCCCATTTGGACAGAGTCCTACAGACGTTTAAAGAGGTCAAGGACGAGCTTCAGCTCACCGTTTGACGGGCCGGAAGTCAGGCCGGCCCGGAAGGTCGACTTGAACCGAGCTGATCGATGATTTTGAAAAAGCACCGAGCGTGAAGAACAAGTCAGGCCCGGCCTTAAGACTCCGGGCGGCTTTCAACAAGGCCCGCGGCGTTCCGGTCGAGGTCGACCTGGGCGCCTACCGGTTGGCTGTCGACAGGATCCACGGCCTGCGAATCGAGAAGGGCTTTCATCGGGCGAACGCCGCTGAGCTAACCGCGCATTCCCGGGAGTTCCGCGACCGGCTCGGCTCGAGGGATCCCCTGGCAGAGGACGCGGTCGAAGCCTTCGCACTTGTCTATGAGGCGTGCGTCCGAACGACCGGGCTGGTGCCCCATGACGTCCAGATGATCGCCGGGCTGGTGATGCTGAAGCGCAAGATCGCCGAACTTCCGACAGGTGAGGGCAAGACGCTCGCGGCCGTCTTCCCCGCTTACCTCCAGAGCTTATCAGGCAGGGGCGTTCACATCCTGACGTTCAATGACTACCTGGCCAGGCGGGACGCCGCCTGGATGGGACCGATATACCGACTCCTGGGGCAGAGTGTCGGCTTTGTCCAGGAGGGCATGAGCAAGCCCGAGAAGCGCGCCGCTTATTCCTGCGATATCACCTATGCGACTGCCAAGGAGGCCGGCTTCGATTTCCTCCGCGACCAGCTCGCCCGAGGACTGGATGAGCTCGTCCACCGGCCGTTCCACCTGGCCCTGGTAGACGAAGCGGACTCGATCCTCATCGACGAGGCCCGGATCCCGCTGGTCATTTCCGGGGCGACGGGCGAGCTCAACGCCGACGCCGAAAGGCTCGCTCCCCTGGTCCGCCGGCTTGTTCCAGGCCGCGATTATGAAATGGACGAGGAGAAAAGAAACGTCTTTCCCACCGACGCCGGTCTCGCCAAGCTGGAAGCAGCCCTGGGCTGCGGAGACCTCTACTCCTCGCGAAACGAAATGCTCCTCGCCGCCGTTCACTGCGCTCTCCACGCCCAAACCCTCCTTCAGCGGGATGTCGACTACATCGTCAGGAACGAACGTGTCGAGATCGTGGACGAATTCACCGGACGGATCATGGAGAAGCGCCATTGGCCGGATGGCCTCCAGGCGGCCGTCGAGGCCAAAGAGAACCTTTTCCGCCGGTCCGAGGGACGGATCCTCGGCTCGATCACTCTCCAGCATTACTTTGAGCTTTATCCCAAACTCTGCGGGATGACAGCGACCGCCCGGCCTTCCGCCGCGGAGCTCAAGGAATTCTATGACTTTAATGTCGTGGCCATTCCGCCCCACCGGCCCTGCGTCCGGGTCGACCAGCCTGATGTTGTTTTCGTCAAGAGAAAAGCAAAAACGCGCGCCCTGATCCGGGAGATCGTCAACGTCCATGCTTCGGGACGGCCCATCTTGGTCGGGACGTTGAGCGTGCGGGAGTCGGAAGAGTTGGCGGCGGCATTGCAGGAATCGGGCATCCCCCTCGAGGTCCTTAACGCCAGGAACGACGAACTTGAGGCCGGGATCATCGCCGCGGCCGGCCGGCTCGGCGCCGTCACCATCTCGACCAACATGGCCGGCCGGGGAACGGATATCCGGCTCGGCGGCGGGGACGAGGCCAAACGGGACAAGGTCGCCGCCCTGGGAGGCCTCTATGTTATCGGCACCAACCGGCACGAGAGCCTGCGTATCGACCGCCAGCTCCGGGGCCGCTCCGGTCGCCAAGGCGATCCGGGCTCTTCCTGCTTCTTTATCAGCCTGGAGGACGAAATATTCGAGCGCTACGGCTTGCGGACGCGGTTTATGACCCGCTATCGGCTCGATAAACAGAACGACGAAGTCGACAACCCCATCCTCCGGAAAGACATCGTCCACTTCCAGAAAGTGATCGAAGGTCAGAATTTTGATATCCGAAAAACCCTCCATGCCTATTCCGCCTTCGTCGAGAAGCAGCGAAAGATCTTCCAGAAGGACAGGGAAGACATTCTGTTCTCCCGCGATGGGGCCGGGGAAGCGAAACGGCTTCCTCCGACGCTGCGGAAAAAGGGGATCTCCAGGTTCGGCCTCCAGGACTGGGAAGAAATCCTGAGGCAGGTCAGGCTCTATCATCTGGACCGTGGCTGGGCGGACCATCTGGCCAGGCTCGCCGACGTTCGGGAGAGCATCCATATCGTCAGCCTGGGGGGGGAAGTCCCTCTGCAAGAATTCCACAAGGCTGCTGCCGCCGCCTTTTCGGAGATGGCTCAACGCACCGAACGGGCGGTCGTCAAAACCCTGAGGGAATTGATCAAGAGGCCGGGGCCCATCGATCTCCGGGCAGAGGGCCTCAAGGGGCCCTCGTCTACCTGGACCTATCTGATCAATGAGGAGCAGTTCGGTTGGGGCGTTGAGCTCCTGAAGGGGAAAAACCTTGGTTTCGCCGTCGGAGCAGCGGCCTTTCTGGGACCGCTTTTTATCCTCACCTTGCTCTTAAAGCGGCTGGGCTTCCGGAAAAAGAAAGCAGAAAGCTCCTGACCGACGGTCTTTACGTTCACAAGACGGCTAAGGCGAGAGAGCGGACTCCAGGCAAAAACGCAGAAGAGATATGATAGAATAAGTCCATGTCCATCCGGCCGCCGTCCCTGCTCATTCTCGCCATCGCGCTTCTCCCCCTTCTGAGCCTGCTCGCTTTGCCGCAAGAGGACCCCGACCATTGGAAGACCTGGCTCGACGAGGTCGAGCCGATCATCACAAAAAACGAGCGGGCTGTCTTCAAAAGCCTTCAAACAGAGGAGGATAGGAAGAGATTCCAGTCCCTCTTCTGGAAGGTCCGGGACGCGACGCCGGGAACGACAGAAAACGAGTTCATGGCTGATTTCTACAGCCGCCGGCGCTATGCCGAGAGCCGCCTCGAGGGCGCCCAATCGGACCGCGGCCGGATCTATATCATCCTGGGAAAGCCCGCCGAGGTCCAGAACTTTTCAGGTTCGGACAAGGTCGTTGACTGCGAACTGTGGGTCTACCGGGCTGAGGGACGAAGCGGGCTTCCTCCCCTGATGTATCTTCTCTTCTACAGAAGGGACGACGCCGGCGAGTACAAGCTCTTTTATCCCGGCCTCAATTCGGCTCTGGATATCCTTTCGGCCGGCAACAGGCAGGGCCGCATGTCGAGGGCGAGGGCCTATAGA
>DAIPLF010000122.1:0-6104 GCA_036769375.1 Candidatus Aminicenantota bacterium
TTCAAAGAATTCCAGCCTCCCGCCCGGAACGCCCTGGAGAAAGTGGACCGGAGCAAGTTCTTCTGCCCGACTTCGCTCCTCCAGATCATGGTCGACAACACGAGCCCGCTTGGCTACGGGATGCCCAAAAAGGCCGCGGCGATGTTCTCGGACGGCCTCGCCCTGAATACCTGGGTTCCCCCTTCGACGGATTGGAACCGCAAAGTCGTGGCGACTTACTCCGAGAGCGATGTCCTTCTCAGCGGCTGGCTCTTGGGGGAGGATATGATCGCCCGGAAGGCGGCGGTCGTCGATACGCAGTATAAAAAAGGCCGGATCGTCCTCATCGGTTTCCCCTGCCAAAACAGGGCCCAAACGCACGGCACCTACAAGTTCCTTCTCAACGCCCTGCTGTATCCGCAGCCCGAGGGTGACTAGAACCCAACGGGCCGCCAGATCCTGAGCCGGGGAAGGGACGGAGCCAGAGGCCTGCTCTCCAGTATTTCTATCGACAATATAGATTTGGTAAAATAGAGGCGGAGTCTCTAAATTCCTTGGGAGGAGCGTGCGGAGATGGAAGAACCCAAACAGAAAAAAATCTCCCTCATCGTTTTCAGCGGCGACCAGGATAAGCTCTTCGCCGCTTTCAGCATCGCCGCGGGCGCGGCCGCTGCGGGTATGGACGTTGTCATGTTCTTCACTTTCTGGGGTCTCCGCGCCCTCAAGAAGAAAGGGTCCACCGGCCGGAGCCTCTTCGGGCGGCTGCTCGGCCGGATGTATGGAGGGGACATCGAGCGGGCGACCCCGAGCCGGATGAGCTTCGGCGGGATCGGCCGCTGGATGTTCAAAAAGATGATGAAGGCCAGGCGGGTCCCGTCGCTGACCGAACTCCGCCAGACGGCCATCGACCTCGGCGTGCAGTTCTACGGCTGCCAGACGAGCATGACGGTCATGGAGATCCCCCGGGAGTCCCTGATCGACGATGTCAGCTCCTGCGTGGGCGTGGCCCATTTTCTCGAGCAAGCCCAGCAGTCGGCCATCAGCCTGTTCATCTGAGCCTCCGGGGCCGCTGTTTTCCTTGCCTTGGAAGCCCTACTTCTGTAGAATGAAGGGGAACTGCGACTAATATCATAGGCGGTGTTTACCTTTGGGGATCAAAGACCTATTTCAGGCCAAAAAGCAGCCGGAGTCCGGAGAGACTGGTCTGCCCGACACTGAACATCTGGCCAAGCTTCTGGCCGCGGCCGAAGCCCGCTTCTTTAACATCATCGGCCGGAACACCGATTCCATCCTGATCGTGGGCCCCGCCGGGACGGTCGTCTTCGCCAACCCGGCCGCCGTCGCTCTATTCGGCCATGACGACCGGCCGTTCGGTTTTCCGCTGACGAGCGGCAAGGTGACCGAGATCGAGATCCTCTCGCCGGGGCGGCCGGCGCGGACCGGCGAGATGCAGGTCGTCGACATAGAGTGGCAGGAGCAGCCGGCTCGACTCGTCACGGTCCGCGACGTCACCGAGCGCAAGCAGGCCGAGGAACTCCGGCTCGAGGTGGAAAAGCACATCCGGCTGGACAAGCTCAAGGACGATTTCATCAACACGGTTTCGCATGAGCTGCGCACTCCTCTCTCCATCACCAAGGAGGCGATCAGCCTCATCCTGGAGAAGGCAACGGGAGAGATCAATGATCAGCAGGGCGAGATCCTGGGCATCGCCAAGAACAACGTCGAGCGGCTCGCCCGGATCATCAACGGGCTGCTCGATGTCTCCCGGATCGAGGCCGGAAAGGTGGAGCTCCGCAAACAGGACGTCGACCTCCAGGCTCTCGTCCGCGAGATCGTTCAGGGCTTCGAGGGCAAGGTCAAGGAAAAGGGTCTCGAGCTTCGGCTGGACCTCCCGGAAGAGTCCATCCGGGTCTATGCGGATGAAGACAAACTGAGCCAGATCTTCACCAACCTGATCGACAACGCCGTCAAGTTCACCGCCGAGGGCACCATCCAGGTCTTTGCCGCGCAAGGCGCCAAGGAGATCGTCTGCCGGGTCCGCGATACCGGGATCGGCATAACGCCGGAAGACCTTCCTAAGATCTTCGACAAGTTCACTCAATTCGGCCGCAAGGACGGCCCCGGAGAAAAGGGCACGGGCCTGGGATTGTCGATCGTCAAGGGACTGGTCGAGGTCCACGGCGGAGAGGTCCGCGTCGAGAGCGAGCTCGGCCGGGGGACGTCCCTGACCTTCAGCCTTCCCAAGTTGAGCTTCGAAGAGAGGCTCGAGGAATATATCTCCGGCATGATCCAGGAAGCGGCCGAACGGAAGGGCGTCTTCTCCCTTCTTGTCTTCACCGCCCGGCAGCTGGAGGACCTGGAGCGGCGATCACCGGAGAAGACGGAGCGGGCGATGAATGAGCTGGTTCAGGTGCTCAAGAGGTCGCTCCGCCGGCGGGCGGACACGGTCATGTACAACCAGGGCCGCTTTTATCTCATCCTCCCCGACACCAAGAAGTCGGACGCTCCCTTTGTCCTGGAGAGGATGAGGGAGAACCTGAAACAGGCGATCGCCGCCGATGATTTCATCAAGGACAGCTTGGAATTGAGGACGGAGTTCCTCTCCTACCCCGAAGATGCGGTCGAACTCGGGAAGCGGCTGTCCGCTGTCAGGTGATAAGGATGGGCAGGATCCTGGTCATCGAGGACGAGCCCGACCAGCTCAGGCTTATCAGGCTCCGGCTCGAGGCCCGCGGCCATCAAGTCCTCAACGCGAGCAAGGCCAAGGAAGGCATCGAGTTGGCCGCCCGGGAAAAGCCGGACCTTATCCTTCTGGACATGATCCTGCCTGATATGCACGGCTTGGATGCCGCGATCAAGCTCAAGCAAAATCGGGATACGCGGCTCATCCCGGTCATCGCCATCTCGGCTGTGGGCTCGCCCGATTTCACCAAGGCCTGCCTTCAGGAGGGCATCATCGCCTACGTCCGCAAGCCCTATAACCCTCGGGAGCTCTTCAAAACGATCGAAAAATACGTCCGGCCCGGGGAAGTTCCCAAGGCGTCAAAGCCCAAGCGGGCCGCGCCCTCTGAGAAAAACTACAAGGATAGGCTCTCTGAAATCGAGAGACAGTTCACGCCCAAGCCCGCCACCCTTCATCCCGCGGTGCGGGCGGAAAACAAGACGCGTCCTAAAAAGGACATCGACGAGATGCTCAAGGGCGCCCTGGCGGACCTCCGGGTTCCGGGAGAAAAGAAGCCCCCCGCCCCGTCGTCCGCTCCGCTGCCGGCCGCGGAAGTCCGGTCGGGCCCCAAGAGAATCTTGATCATCGACGACGATGCGTCGTTCGGCCGGGCCATCTCCGAGCACCTGGCCGGCCGTGGATATGAGGTGAATCTGGCGTTCGACGGAGTCACCGGCCTGAACCAAGCCTTCCAGGGAAGGCCCGACCTGATCCTCCTCAACTTGATCCTCCCCGCGGGTGGCGGGGAGGTCGCACTGGCAAGCCTGCGCAAGTCCCAGGAATCAAGAGGGGTTCCGGTCTTCATCATGTCGAGCCTCCTGTCCTCAAAGAAACTTGAGGAGAAGGCACGGGAGCTCGGCGCCGAGGGCTTCATTTCCAAGCCCGTCGACCCGGAGGACCTTCTCTATATCATCGAATCCGTGATCGGATGGTGAGCTCGATGGCCAAGAAGCGGATCCTGCTGGTGGATGACGAGATGGATTTCGTCAAAATGCTCCAGGCCAGGCTGCGGATCGAGGGCTACGAGGTCCTGGTGGCTGAGGATGGAATCCAAGGCGTGCAGATCGCCCGCCGGGAGAGGCCCGATCTGATCATCCTTGATATCATGATGCCGGGCATGGACGGGCACACCGTCTATGACACCCTCAAGAAATCCACCCTGACCTGGTCCATTCCGGTCATCTATCTCACGGCCAGGACCGGTCAGGCCGATGAGCTCCTGGCCATGGAGAAGGGGGCCAAGCACTATCTCACCAAACCCTATAACCCGGCGATGTTGCTGGAGATGGTCAAGAGCGCCCTGGCCGCCGAGGACAAGGCCGAGAAAAGGGAAGGCCGGGTCCTGCTGATCGATAAGGACCTGGCTTTTGCCGGCGACTGTGAAGCCAAGCTTAAGCAGGCCGGCTATGAGGTCGTCCTGGCGCCGACGGCGGAGGAAGGGCTCAGGACCGCCCGCGAATCTCACCCGGAGATCATCCTGCTCGATTTCCAGACCTCGCATGATGATGCTCACGCCAGCATCAAGGTGATCACCCACGACGAGGTGCTGAAGGACATCCCCCTCTTCATCCTGGCGCCGCGGTCGGTAATGGACCGGATCGACCCCAAGACCGCGAACCTGGAGAAGTTCCTCGCCAAGCCGGTCGACTACGGTCAGCTGCTGGAGACTCTACAGAGCACGCTGCGGATGAAGCGCTCCCCCGATACGGCCGGTTAGGCAGGGAGCCGTCGGTCAATCGCCCATCAAGATAGAGGTCGCCTTTTCGATGTCCGAGACATCCAGAATCAAAGAGGCGATATTTCCCTTCCGGCTGAGCGTCCCGTAGCAATACTCGATATTGATCCCCCGGTTGCCCAGGCGGGTCGTCAACTCGGCCAGCGCGCCGGGACGGTTCTCCAGGTCGACCTTCAGGACATCCCGGAGCTCCGTCTCGTAGTTCAGCTTATTGAGCAGCTTGACCGCCTTGCTGACGTTCTTGACGTAGAGCTTGGCAGTGTCATGGAAAACGCCGATGGCTTCGACGTTGATCTCGTTTTCCGCCAGGTGGCTGCACAGCTCTCCTAGAGTCGACGGCCTGTTCTCAAGGATGACAAAGATTTCGGTTATCCTTTCCATGTCTCCCCCGTATCGAGGAACATTCTCCTCTCTTTAGATGCCACAGAACGCTGCCCAGGTCAACCCCCGGGCGGGATTCAGTCGAATATCTTCCCCGGGTTGAGGATGCCGTCCGGGTCGAAGAGCCGCTTGATCCCCCTCATCAGATCCACCTGCGCGGCGCCCAGGGCCTGAGAAAGGAACGGCTTCTTGACCAGCCCTATGCCGTGCTCGCCGGAGATGACTCCACCCCTGGCCCTGGCATCGGCGTACAATTCGGCGCGCACCTTCTCCGCTTTCTCCCGCCACTCCTCCTCCGGCATCGGCGTCACTTTCCCGTCTTCATACCTGGCCTTCATGATATGGGTATGAACATTGCCATCAGCGGCATGGCCGAATGTGGGCAGCCAGATGCCGTATTCCCGGGAAACCGCGCGGATGCGCCGGACATGCCCGGGGATCTCGGCCCGGGGGACGCAGATGTCCAGGATCTCCACTGTCAGGGACTTGATGGCCTCATAGATCTTGCTGCGGATGTCGAGGACGAGTTCCTGTTTCTTCGGGGTATCGGCGATAAAGACATCCAGCGCGCCTTTTTCCAGGCAGGCATCGGCCACCTCCTGGCTCGCCCGGTCCATCTCTTCCTCGGACGCGGCATCAAGGATGATGAGGAGGCACGTCCGGCCGGCCGAAGTCGGCCAGCGCTTGTTGAGGTACTCCTCGGTGATGCGGATGACCTCCTGCTCAATGAACTCCACGGCCAAAGGCACGACCTTCCGGCCCATCAAGAGCAGCACGGTCTCCACGGCGCTGTCCACATCGTCAAACGGAACGACCAATGACCGGCTCAGTGGGGCGGCGGACTGGAGCTGGATGACGGCCCGGGTGATGATCCCCAGGGTCCCCTCGGACCCGACCAGGAGGTGGAGAAGGCTGTATCCGGTGCTGCTCTTGACCAGCTTTCCCCCCAGCCGGATGACATCCCCGCCGGGCAAGACGACTTCCAGACCGCGGACGTAGTTGCGGATGACACCGTATTTGACCGCTCTGCTCCCGCCGGCGTTCGTGGCGATGAGTCCCCCGATCATGGCGCTCTCATCCCCCGGGTGCGGCGGGAAAGAAAGCCCCGCCTCCTCGACCGCCCGGGAAAAATCCCCCAGCATGACGCCCGGCTCGACGACAGCCATTTGGTTGGCCAGGTCGATCTCAACGACGCGGTTCATCTTCTCGAGAGCGAGGACGATCCCCCCGTGGAGCGGGACGCAGCCGCCGCACAGCCCGGTCGCGCCTCCCCGCGGAGTCACCGGG
>DAIPLF010000490.1:0-1706 GCA_036769375.1 Candidatus Aminicenantota bacterium
AAGAAGAGGGAGCTTTAATATCCATAAGGAGGTCGCATGAAGATTTACGAAACGGGGTTTTTGCTCGCCCCCAACCTTTCCGAAGACGACACCGAAAAGCTCATCATCCAGATGGCCGACGTCGTTTCCCAAAGGGAGGGAAAACTCATCAGGCAGGAGAAGTGGGGAAAGCGCCGGATGGCCTATTCGATCAAAAGGTTCAGCGAGGCGTTCTACGTTTTTCTCCATTATGAAGGACGGCCCGATATCCCCCTCGAGCTGGAGAGGCGGTTCAAACAGACCGACTCCGTCCTGCGCTACCTGACCCTCCAGAAGGAGGCCAAGGAAACGACCCGCCGCAGGCGGAAAAAAACCGCCCAGGAGCCGAAAGAGGCGGCCGCTGAGCCAGCGGGAGAAAGGGACGGAGCTGAGCCGAGGCCGGCCGGCCAGGAACCGGGAGAAGAGGTGAAGTGAAATGGCCAGAGAAGACAGAATGGATAAACCGTCCTACCGGAAGTTCTTTCCTCCGAAAAGGAAGTTCTGCCGGTTTTGCCAGAGGAACATGCGGGATATCGACTATAAGAACGTGGACATCCTGAGAAAGTACGTTCCCGAACGGGGAAAGATCGCTCCCCGGCGGGTGACGGGAACTTGCGCCTACCATCAGCGCAAGCTGGCCACGGCGATCAAACGGGCACGCTTGATGGCGATGCTCCCCTATTTGGAAGAGTGATTTCCGGGGAATCGCAGGAGGAACGATGAAGGTCATCCTGAAGCACGATGTAGAGAACGTGGGCCGGAAAGGCGACACCGTCAATGTCTCCGCGGGTTACGGACGGAACTATCTCATCCCCCGGAAGCTGGCCCTTGAGGTCACCTCCTCGAACCTGAAGATGATCGAGATCGAGCGGCAGGCCCTGAAAAAGAAGGTGGAGAGCGAACGGCAGTCCTTCCAGGACCTGATCCGCCGGCTCGACGAGGTGACCCTGACCTTTTCCCGGAAAGCAGGGGAGAAAGACATGATCTTCGGCAGCGTCAGCGCCGCCGATATCAAGGAATCCCTGGACCGGCTTGGGTTCGAGGTCGAGAAGAAGAAGATCGGGCTCGACGAGCCGATCAGGCGCTTGGGGAACTACACGATTCCGGTCAAGGTATTCCATGACGATAAGGCCACCCTGCGGATCGAGGTCCGGAAGGAAGAAGAGGCGGGCGGCGAGGGCGAGGCCGGAAAAAGCAAGGACTGAGGGCTGAATGGAGCGGGGGCCCGGGCCTTCCGCTCCGGAGGAGAGGGTTGCCATGGAACTCGACCTCATGTTTTTAAAGAAGACTCCGCCCCATAGCCTGGAGGCGGAGAAAACGGTGCTCGGGGGGATACTGGTCAACAACGAGAGCCTCAACACGGTCCTTTCCATCATCTCGCCCGAGGATTTTTACAAGGACTCGAACCGCAAGATCATAGAGAGGATCGTCGTCCTGGTGGACAAAGGCCTGCCCGTGGACCTGCTCTCTCTCAGCGAGGAGCTGCAGAGGTCGGGAACCTTGGATGAGGTGGGGGGCGCTTCCTACCTGTCCTCCCTCATGGACGGAGTGCCTAAGAGCCCGAACGTCGAGTACTACGCCAAGATCATCAAGGAGAAATCCCTCCTCCGAAAGCTCATCCTCTCCTCGGCCAAGATCATCAACTCGAGCTACGAGCAGAAGGAGGACGCTGACGAACTGCTCAACGA
>DAIPLF010000123.1:0-6050 GCA_036769375.1 Candidatus Aminicenantota bacterium
CCCAGAAGAAGCGCGGCTTCGGCATGTCGATGCCCATCGGGTTGACGAGATATTCACAGCGTAAGGATACCGGGGCCGGCGGCCCGGCGCTCTCGGCGGCCGCGGCGGCGGGGGCGGGGGCGGGGGCGAGGGTCAGGGCCGCGATCATGGCCAGGGCCGCGAGGCCGAGGCTCGGGCGGATTCTCAGGCGGGGACCTGCGGACGGGGTCATGGGGAACCTCCTGACGATTCGGTTTCTCCTAAGTATCACAGGGTCGCGGGGAGGGTCAATTCTGTGATTTGACGGCCTGGGCGGTACATTCTATAATCATTCTTTATTTTTGTTCGAAGGGGAGTTGTCCCTTTTATGGTTCGTGTTGAAGTCTCCATGTGCATCCGTGCCGATCCTTGGAAGGTGTGCGAGATCCTCGTGGATCACGCGAAATGGCCTGAGATCTTCCCGCGGACGATCCGAGGCGTCGAGCTTCTCCGCCAGGAGGGGGCGTTTCTCGAGCTCAAGGTCCGCCAGCCGGACGGTCTGGCCGTCCAAGAGCTTCGGGTCCTTTCTCCGGAAGAGCTCGAGATCGAAGAACGAACGAAGAGATATCACGCCAGGTTCTTCTATCATTTCGGACCCGACCACGGCGGGACCCGGCTGAGGCTCATCGCCGAGATCGAGTTGAAACGGGCCTTCTGGATTCTCCGTTTTATCCCGAAACCGTTTGTGGTTCGCGGGATCAAACGGCGCGTCGTCAAGCCTCTGAAAATGTACGTCGAGTCCCGAAGGGTCGCGCGTCGCGACAGGAATGGGTCCGACCCCGGCCGGGCATCCCGTGCTCCGTCCTGATGGCCAAGGCCCGTTCCAAGAATCCCGGACTTGGGGTCATCGTCAACCGGGGGACCGTTTGGATCAGGGAAAGCGATGCGGCCATCCTCAAGATCATCTGGAATGTCGCATCGATGGAGAAGAGCCCGGCCATCCTGGAAACGGCCAAGGAGCTCAAGGGCACCCCGCAGATCCTGCAGGTCACGGAATTCGGGCTCGAAAAGAACGGGGTCCGCTTTCCGAACCGTTTCCGCATCGAAGAGGCCTATATCGAAAAGAGCGGGAAGAGGCGCCTCCGGTCCGTTCTCGATGCGGTCTACCGGGACTACAAGTTCTTCACCGTCGAGGTCGAGACGGGGACGATCAAACGACCCTGACGGGGTCAAGGTCGTAGCAAGCTGAGCTTCATCTCCAGGTTACGTCGCTCACGACAAGCTCGTGGTAGCCTGATTCCTTAACGCGATGATAATAGAGCTGGCCATTCTTGATGAAGGTATAGCGCGATCCGAGATATAGGCCGGACCATTCAATGTCAAGGGCCACGCGGCCAACGAACACCCCCTCTGGATTATAAATGTCCCAAGTATATTCGCCAGGACGGGCTCCGGTTTCGTATGTCATGACGAAGATTCTGCCCTCGCCGTCAGTAAAGAACTGGTTGAGAGGCGGAAGAGGGTCCGGAAAATACTTGCTCTGTGAGCTTCCCGACTTCCGATAATCAGGTCCGAGGATCGCATCCTTGATTTCTTCGGTCACCCTGACCGGCCGGTATTCCTTCCGGATCTTTCTGATCAGACGGCCGTCCAGATCATAAACCCAAAGCTCATATCCCCTCGCTTCGTTGGCCACAATGATCCGATCTCCCGATACCCGCCACATGAAGAAGGGAACCTGCCGAGAATCGTCCGACGGAAGCTCGTATCGGTCAAGCTCTTTGAGTTCATTGAAATCCGCATCGCGGAGGGCCAAGCTATAGTAGAACGTCTTGGCGGCAGGATCGGGCTGCGGCCCAAAACCTACGAATTTCCCGTTCCTGAGGGGATACAGACGGTCTGGATGCCTGAGTCTTTGTTCTCGTATTACCCGGCCGTTGAGGTCGTATACGACATATTTTATGCCTGTAAAATCTGACAAGGCGATCTCTCCGCCATATACGCCGGATAGAGACGGCCCCGAGAGCTCGCCAGGTCCCTGGCCGCGCTTCCCGAATGAACCCGTCAGAAGACCTGCACCGTTAAAGCGATAAATGAAGTTTTCAATGTTCTTAAATCCGACAATAAATATATTGCCATCATCATCGGCATCCCATTCGCCACCGCTCATCAATCCCGCCCTGGCGAGGTCTTCCCTTTCCAGGTCAATTGAAAGGACCTTCTCCAGGGCGATCGTTGTAGGCTGCCCTTTGATTCTATAAGGCTCTATATGATTGAGGACGACTTCGACGCCATCCTCAATGACCTTATCGATTCGAGTCTCCCTGCCTCCGCACGAGGCAAGCAGCCCAATCCCTAAGAGAATACATAAAGGCTTATTCATGCTCCCCTTATCCATCAACATCTCATTATTGGCTTGCCTTCCTCATTTAGTCAATGGCGGATGAATTTGGCCGCTCGCGGACGCCTTCAGGATCCGCGGAGCTCGAGGAAGAGCCGGGGCGAGCGCCTGATCAGGGGGCAAGGGGCGTCTCGGTTTTTCCGTTGGTTTGGTCAAGATTTGGTCAGGGGCCTACTCACACCCAATGCGGACTTTACTAAGATGGGTTGGTTTCTTAGAATGAATGGGAACGAGGTTAGCTATGGCCAGGATCAGGTTCAAGGCTATCTTCTATGTAATCGTCTCCACGCTCTTTTTCGGATGCCCTAAGCACCGAGGGGCAGCACTTCCACCAATAGAAGGACTCGGAGATTTGCCGCTTTTTCAAGTTGCGGATTTTACCAGGACGCCTGAAATAGCCTCGGCCGGGTTTCCGATCGTCTCGTCTGAGGACGAAGTCTTCTTTTATGATATCAGGTTAAGACAGCTGTTCAAGTCCGACCTTGATCGACCGAAGCTCCTGTCGGTGGGAAGTTCCGGAGAGGGCCCCGGTGAATATACGAGGGTCCTTGGGCTCCTTTTGGAAAAAGAACACCTCTACGTCTTGGACGCCCGCCGTAAAATCATCTGTATGGATACGGCAGGCAGGCTGGTTTGGGAAGAAGAATTTACACAAAACTTCACAGGGCTCATCGGCAAGAATGGGGATGCCTTCTATCTCGCCGAGATGAGAACGCAGGAAGATGGTCAGTTTCTGCTGGGATTGACTAAATGGACCAGAGACAAGGGCGCTCGTCTTTTGTGCGAGAAGCCGATCGTGACCGCCCGGGGCTATGCCTTATACGAGGGAAAGCTCATAGAAGGAGGCGGCATCTTTTTTCTGGCCAATCCCGTATTTGCCATGATTAAAAACGCTCTTGTCATCTCGGCATCAACCAAGTATGAGTTCGATATTTTAGATTTCGATGGGAATATCTCGCAGACGCGCGTTTACGGGGCCCCCGCTCCGGAATTGAGAGAAGACATGAAAAAGTTTGATACCTCTCAAGGTCTCGGGAATTATGCGATAGCCAAGATCCTGCCTTTGGAAAGAGGCTTTCTGACCGTATCCAATTACTATCTCAAAGGCAAGCCCCGTATCGACCGGTTTTCACCCTCGGGAGATCTGGTCTCGTCACATATCCTGCCCTTTGAGTTAGATCCTCCTTCGAAGGATGTGGTTATCCAGGGCGAGTATCTGTTCTATATCGACACGGAACTCCCCGGCTTCCAGGTATTCCGAATTGCCGAGTAGCCGTATCCCGCTCAGCAGAGAAAAGCTTTTTCTAACAGCTTCCAATACGTCAAGCGCTACGTCGTGACCTGGAAGGCAGAGTAACAGGCCGCTCGCGGATCGCCTTCAGGATCTCGCGGAACTCGAGGAAGAGCCGGAGCGAGCGCCTGATCAAGAGGCAAGGGGCGTCTCGGCTATTCAGTGGGTTTGGTCAAGATGTAGTCAAGATCTTTAGGATCAGGCCATCCGCTTGACGCCCCGACGCTCCTGAGCCAATAATGGGGGTATGAGAAAGCGGGCCTTCACCGAAAAGGCAACGTTTTGTGCTGTTCGGAAGGGAGGTGCCCATGACGGCCTGGGCAAAGAACCACCTTAGGGCACCCGCATTATCTTCGTTCATCCTCCTATGCGTTGCGCTTATCCTTGGGTTCGTACCTTCCGCGGACATCTCTGCTCAAACAATCGTAACCGAGAACGGCGTCCGGATCGTTCATAACGTCAAGGGTGGGACCTGGGGAACGTCCCCGAAAGTCTCAATCGAGCTGGTAAGGACGATTGGTGACGTCAATACGGATGACGAGAACCTGGCCTTCGACTCCCCCGCGGATCTGGCCGTCGACGCCGCCGGTAATATCCATGTCGCCGATAGCCGTAACACGCGTATCCAGGTGTTCAGTCCCGAAGGCCGCTACCTCCGGACCATCGGACGAAAAGGGCAGGGCCCCGGGGAATTCATGTCCACGGGCTCGATCGACTTCGATGGCGAGGGCCGCCTCCACGTCCTGGACTCCTTGCAGCGACGGATCCAGGTGTTCACGCCGAAGGGCGAGGTCCTCAAGACCATTCCCGTTTCGAAGCTGGATATCCGGCAGATGCGGCTCCTTCGCTCCGGGAAGATCGCCGTCGAGATCAGCGTGCGCGGGCCCAAGCTGGTCAAGCTCCTGGGGCCGGACCTTGCGCCGCTGCGGGAATTTGGGGAACCCTTCGACTATGGGGACGGGCTTGCGAACGGCGTGGGAAACTCGTGGGATTTTGCGGTCGACCTTGAGGACAACATCTACCTGTGCTTTCAATTTCAAAATCGCATCGAGAAATATTCGCCGGATGGACAGGCGCTCTGGAGGGCAGACCGGGAGTTGAATTATCCGGCTAAGATGGTGGAGAAGGGCCGGCGGGAGGGGGCTCGGGTCTTTTATCCCAGATTCAACTCCGTGGCCGTAGGGCTCGACGCGGACGATTCCGGCCGGATCTGGGTGGTGACCTGCGACCGGCAGATTATGAAGGACGAAGAGGTTATCGTCATGATTAGCGGGCGAGTCGGTGGCAGCGAGACTCGAAAACTCGTCGGGGACACGGAGCGCAGGAAGACCGATATGTACAAGCTCGAGATCTTCGCGCCGGACGGCGTCCTGCTCGGCGAGATCCTGCTGACGCACTTCGTCGACAAGATCTGGCTCCACAAGGACCGGCTATTCCTGCTCGACAGCGACCGCGGCGTCTGCTTCTACGAGTACAAGATCGTCGAAAAGTAGGAACAGGATAATTCGACTTGTGAATTGTCCAATAAATTGGACGCTCTTATTGGATTATCCAAAAAAAGGTACAGAAGTGGGTTTGCATCCAAGACCTAACATATATCTAATAAACGAGTTAACGAAAGCCGAATTTGGCATAGTTTATGCACAACCATTTTGTTAAGTGAGCTTGAAGATTGAGGAACGAGGGTTTTGTTCGGTTAAGGGGATTAGGGTTTTCGAAAAAGGAGGCGTGGCTATGAAGAAGGTCTATCTGCGACTTCTGTTCCTTCTTGTCTTGTTGGTCCCGCTCATTACCCTATCGTGCGGTTCCGTAACCACACCGAGAGCAGGCTTGAACATTATTGCCACGGCAAGCCTACAGACGGCCGGAAGCACGACTTTCCGGATCGGCGTGGAGAACACGGGAACGAAGACAGAAACATTATCTTTCGGTTCCGCTCAATTCTTCGATATCGAGGTCAGGGACAGAGGCGGACATCTCGTCTGGCAGTTTTCTCATGACACCATATTCCTCGATATCGTATGGGGTATTGAACTTGCGCCGGGCGAATCATCCCAGGTTCAGGAATTTGTTTGGACCCAAATGGGAAACGACCAGAAGCCAGTGTCTCCCGGGCCGTATAAAGCAACGGTTTACATCACGAATAATCCCCGAGATGAGGGACTTGCGAAAGTGGTCAGCCTGACTATCTAGGCTCCTCTTTGCGTTGAATCTGAATGTTCCCGAGGGACGTTTGCACCCGTCAACGTCCGTGCTGAGATTGACCATCGCCAAACGATCCCAACGAAACGTCCTTTCGTGAAATCCCTTCTTAATAATATTAGTATCAGCAAGTTATTGCAGCTTCAAGCTCTTGACACCTGTCCGCGGGTCGGAATATCATCAGTTCGCGATGGGAAG
>DAIPLF010000491.1:0-1700 GCA_036769375.1 Candidatus Aminicenantota bacterium
ACCAGGTCCCCTTCTTTCAGGTTCCAGACCCCTTGTCCCCGAATTGGCAGCTTCAATCCCTCGAACTGGCCATACCCGGTAAACGGGGTGGACCAGGTTTCGAGGTCGTATCTTTTGCCCACCATCCGGTATCGTCTGGCAACGAAGTTAAGCGGCCTCCCGTCCGGGTCGAAAGACATGGCGGCCGACACGTTCCTCCCGCCGTCGACGAGAGTAACTTCAGCGGAACTGTCATCGATAGCCTTCCAGGTTATGTTTTCACCGAGAAAAGCGGCCGGGAACCAGGCCATTTCGTTGAGATACCGCATCATGGCCCCCTGATCGATCGCGCTGCCCGTGGCCTTGGCCAAAGGAAATAACGACAGCATTTTGATGAGCATACTGCCTCGACCATCCGAATAGGCATCCCTGCCCAGGGCCAGGGGAAATCTCCTGTTCGGCATTAACACCTTCCAGACAAACCCCGGCGGGGTCGTTGAGTAATGCTCCACGGCTTCGAGCTTCATCCAGGGTGATTTTTCGCCCTGCCTGATCATGCCGACCTGTTTCAAACGCACGGTGTGAGGAATGGCTTTGCCGAGCACTCCGGAATAAGTCATATACCTCTGCACCGGCCCAGGCAGATTCCTGAGCATCTCCTCGGTGACGAAGATTCTCGGCTCTCGTTTGGCATCGGCAAGGAGTCCCGAAATCTCCCGGTTTATCCGGCCGTTGAGCTTGAGGTAGCCAAAGGCCGCAACAAACATGAGAACTGCGACAAAAGCCAGGACGATTGTGATGATCATTGTTGCCTTCTTTCGCATTCTCTAACTCTATATTCCCCGGCCTCAAGTCTGCAAGTGGAGCAGGCATGATATAAAACTCGGAGCGCGGGATCGCAGCCCGCCGCTCGCGTCGGCAGGGTACGACTTCCGGTTGCCTTTCTCAGCCAATCCAGAGATAATTCAGGCGCCTCGAGAGCCCTCGGCTCCAGGGTGGCTCCGCGGAGGGCGTCCCCGAACTGAACTTAAGGAGATTGGCAATGTTCAAAAGATCAATCGTATTCGCGTTGGTGGCCCTTTTTTGGACCCTTCCCAGCTCGAACGCAAGTCCTTTGGCCGGCGACGTTCCCTCCGTCCTCAGCATCCGGGAGCGGGCCGCCCTCATTCTCCAGATCACCCAGAAGCGCCTCGACGTGCTCCTTCCCAAGTTGATGCGCGAGACCGGCTTCGACATGTGGATCATCAGCGGCAACGAGGACGATCACGATCCCATCTTCGAGACCATGATGCCCTATGAGAACTGGAACCCGATCACCCAAATCCTGGTCCTCTTCGACCAGGGCCCCGATAAACGTGTCGAGCGCCTCAACGTCTCCCGCACGGACACGCAAGGGCTCTTCAAGAACGTCTGGGATGCCGCGGCCTGGGATACCCAAAAAAAGGAGAGCCAATGGGACTGCCTCGGCCGGATCGTCCGCGAGCGCGACCCCAAGAGGATCGGCATCAACGAGGGTGAAGTTCAGTGGTCGGCGGGCGGCCTGACCGTCGTCCTCAAAAAAAGGCTGGTCGAAGCGATCGGACCGACCTACGCCTCCCGCCTCCAGTCGGCTGAACTCCTGGCCACCCTCTGGTCGGAAACCCTGCTCGATGAAGAGATCGAGCTCATGGAACGGGCCCAGGCCGTCTCCCATTCGATCATCGCCGACATGTTCTCCAACA
>DAIPLF010000124.1:0-6037 GCA_036769375.1 Candidatus Aminicenantota bacterium
CTCGATGTCTTCTGGCCGCCCCGGCCCGACTATGCCGAGAAGATGGCCGCGCGGCTGGCCGCTTTTCATGCCGTCATCCCCCGGGAGGCGCGGGTCGAGCTGGTGGTGGACGGGGCTACCCAAGGGCCCGGGCTGACGTTTGTGGAGGGGCCGAAGTGGCTGAACGGCAAGCTCTACTTCTCCAGCATGTCCTTCGAGTCGAATTGGACCGGCGACCCGAAAAAAAGCGCGGTCGTCGAGATGGAGCCGGACGGGAATTACCGCTATATATCGCATGGTCAAATGCTGGCCAACGGACTCGTTCCTCTCCCTTCCGGGAACCTGGCTGTCTGTGACATGTTCGGTCACCGGATCGTCGAGATGACGACCCAGGGCAAGATCGTGCGGACGCTGGCGGCGAGCTACGACGGCAAGCCCCTCGACGGGCCCAATGACCTGGTGATGGATGTCAAAGGCGGGATCTACTTCACCGATCCGCAGTTCACGCCGGACGCGAGGAAGAGCCAGCCGGGCCGGGCCGTTTATTACCTGACTCCGGAGGGAAAGGTCATCCGGGTGATCGAGCCGAACGTCTTTGCCATGCCCAACGGCGTCCTTCTCAGCCCGGATGGGAAAACCCTTTACGTCAACAACACATACGACAGCGAGACCTTTTGGAACGTGGACACCGACAAGGACAATTTCATCTGGGCGTATGACGTGAGCGAGGACGGAACTCTGCAGAACGAGCGCAAATTTGCCGAACTCCATCTTACGCCGGACGTCCTGGACAGGAAAGGCCGCAGCACGGGCGCAGACGGCATGACCATCGACACCCTGGGCGATATCTATGTGGCCACCTACGCCGGCCTCCAGATATTCAGCAGCCGGGGAGAGTTCATCGGCCTCATCGACCTCCCGGTCTTCCCGGTGAGCTGTTGCTTCGGCGGCGAAGACAGGAAAACGCTCTACATGATGGGCTACAACAAGGTCTTCAGGATCCGTACCGGCGTCGCGGGATTCCAATATCCGCCCAAATGATGAGGACCCGGACTGGAGGAGGCATGAAGAAAACGACCTTCAGCCGGCGGGGTTTCATGAAGCTGGGATTGGGGGCATTGGGAGGCCTCGCCCTGGGCCCTGGGCTGGCCGGCCGGACCGGCGATCTCCTTGGCGTGTTCTTCCAAACCCGATCCGCTTCTCGGCTCTTTGCCAAAGTGAACTCAACGGCGCGTGTCAGCCTGGTCAAAGGGGAGGACCGCTACAAGAACGTCACCCGGGCCCTCCAGGCCTTGGAGAATGAGATCCTGAGCGCCATCGGGAACAAAAAAATCTTGCTCAAGCCCAACGTCGTGCTGGCCGATAACCCGCTGGCGGTCACTCATGTCGACGCCGTGCGCGCCATCCTCGATTTTCTGGCGCCGCATATCAAGGAGACGATCATCATCGGCGAGGGAGGACATCACAAGACTTTCGACGGCTTCAGGAACGCCGGCTATCTTGAGCTCGAAAAAAGCTATAACGCCAAGCTCGTCGACCTCAACGGGGACTCCTTCGAATACCGCTACGTCTTCGGCGTCGAGCACAACCCTCTGCCCGTGCGCATCAGTTCGACCTGTCTCGACCCCGACATCTACATCATCTCCGCCGCCCAGATGAAGACGCACAACTATGTGCTGGTCACGCTTTCGCTCAAGAACCTTCTTCTCGGCTGCCCGATCAAGGACGAAAAGAGCAACGACAAGGGGCTGTTCCATACGGCTTCGCCGGCCGTGAACGACCTCTGCCACTTCAATATGTTCCACATCGCGCAGGATGTCTTCCCCGACCTGGCTGTGATCGACGGGTTCGAGGCCATGGAAGGGGATGGGCCGGCCTGGGGAACGGTTTTGCCCGCCCATGTCGCCCTGGCGAGCCTCGACGCCGTGGCGGCGGATACAGTGGCCACCAGGATCATGGGCTTCGACCCGAAACGCGTCCTTTACCTGGCTTCGATGAACCAGGCTGGGATGGGCCAGGGTGACCTGGATAAGATCTCCGTCAGCGGCACTCCGCTTGACCAGTGCCTTTACCAGTTTAAACCGAACAAGACAATGGCCGAGGTCTACGGGTTGAAATGATCCCCGGCGCGCTCGTCGTCATCGTTCTTTCCAGCCTGGCCGTGGCCAGCATGCGCAGCCCCGCCTTAAAGAGGTACGCGTTCACCCTCTGGGTCTTTGTCTTTGTGGCGGCTTCGATGTTCTTCCCGGCGGCCTTCGGGAGCTGGTTTGGAGCGGACCTCAAGATCCTGATCGTCCCGCTCATCCAGGTCATCACCTTCGGCATGGGCACAACCCTCAGCGCGCGTGATTTTGGCCGCGTCTTTACCATGCCCTGGCCGGTCTTCATCGGGATGTTCCTTCAATACACGATCATGCCGCTGGTGGGATTTGGGATCGCAACCTTTCTCCGGTTCGAGCCCGAGATCGGCGCCGGTATCGTCCTCATCGGCTCGGTCCCGGGAGGCGTCGCCTCGAACCTGATCAATTACCTGGCCGGGGCCAACGTCGCCTTGTCCGTGACCATGACCGCCGTCTCCACTCTGATCTCGCCCATCATGACACCTTTCTGGATGAAGGTCCTGGCCGGCCGGATGGTGCCGGTCGATTTCCTTTCGATGATGTTCTCGATCATCAACATGATCATCGTCCCGATCGTCGCCGGACTCGTCGCCAACAGGATCCTTTATAGCCGGAAGATGTGGGCCCGACGCGCCGGTGTCCTCGCGGCCGTTGCGGGTGGCTGTCTTCTCCTCGCCGCCGCAGTTTTCCTCTCGGATATGGCTTTCCTTGGTCCGCTGGCCCAGATGAAAAGCGGTCTTCTCGTCGGCCTCGGATTGATCGGCCTGGTAACTCTGGCCAAGATCGTCGTGCAGCACCTCGCCAAGGGCCCGGAAAACTGGATGGACAAGGCGCTTCCGGTCGTCTCCATGGCCGGGATCTGCCTGATCATCGCCATCATCACCGCCCGCTCGCGGAACGAGCTTCTCACCTCCGGGCTGCTCCTTATTTTCGCCGCCGTGTTGCACAACGCGACAGGCTACTTCCTTGGGTACTGGGGCTCCCGGGCCTTCCGGCTCAACGAGATCGACTGCCGGACGGTCAGCGTGGAGGTGGGGATGCAGAACGGAGGGATGGCCAGCGGGATCGCCATGGAAGTCCTGAAGAGCGCCAAAGCCGCGCTGGCCCCGGCCATCTTCGGGCCATGGATGAATATCTCGGGTTCGCTCCTGGCTTCCTGGTGGCGCCGGAGGGTCCCTAAACCGACAAAAAAGACATGATCAAGATACGGCTGGATCCTATCTGAGCTTGGTCTTCTGGTTCAGATTCGGTTCCCGGGGCGGTCGCGGCGAGCGCTGGCGCAAACCTCCGAACCACGTTCTAAGCACATCCTCGGCGGGCTTATCGTGGGGGGAATAGCCGTTGTCTCTCGGGCCGCCCTCCAAAGGGTCCGGGCTCCAAGACCACCAGAAGATGCCGCCGAACCAGGGCTCTCTGTAGACGCTTTCCAAGGCGGCCCGGTAGCAGTCCGCCTGTTCCCGGAGGTCGACCTTTCCCTGGATCTGCCAATCCCAGGGCTGCATGGCCGCTCCGTCCAGACTCCGGTAGCCGATCTCGGTAAGGATGACAGGCTTCTGCCACTTGGCTGAGAGAGCGGCGAGGGAGGCGGCCAGAGGCTGCCAGGCCTCCCGGAGCTCGTTCAACATAGGATTGGTCTTTGCGCTTAACGGATAATAGGCGTCTACGCCGATGATGTCCACCGCGTCCCACCAGGCCATGCCGACTTCCTCCCCGCTGTGGTTTCCGGCGTAGATGAGAGGCCCCGAATAGCGGGTGCGGATGGCCGCCACCACGGCTCGCCAATCGGCTTCCCTGCGGGTTGTGCCCTCGAGCTCGCAGCCCACGCAGAACTGGTCGGCAAGATGCACGGCGGCCAAGTCGGCATAATGCTCGATAAAGGCCCGGTAGGAGGCGAACCATTCGGCCCAATGGGACTCGGTCGTATAGGCTAGGCCGATCTGCCCTCGCCAATGGGAAGGGTCGTTGGAGAGGTCGAGGTGCGGCTTGAGCATGACCTTGAGACCCAGGGAGTGGGCTTGGGCGATGGCGTGGATGAGGTCGTCATCGGTCGGGGTGGATTCGTCGGCGGCGATCCGGGTCGACCCGAGGTTCTCCTGGTAGCAGGTAACGATCAGGCTGATCCAGTTGGCCCCTGTCTCGGCTAGGTGGGCCAGCGAGAGGTCCGAATCCGGAAGGCTGTAGAGCCCCGGCGACCAGCAGGCATAGGAAATTCCCTTTTGCTTCTCCTGGGCGGGGGAGACCGTGATTTGGGGCTTGGAGCAGCAGGGCGGGACGAGGAGCGCCAGGGCGAGAAAAGCGAGCATCGCTCTTTTCATCGGACAACCGCCTTATTTTATAACTTTTTCCCTTGACGCGGTCAATCCGGAGAGACTAGAATTAGAGTATCCTGTGCCTTGGAGAGGAGAGGCATCGGCGCTCCGAGAGGAGTGCCTAGGTGATTGGAGGCTCGGGAGTGAGGAGCTTATCTCCCGCTTTTCTGGGGGGAGGAGTGTGATGCCCGGCGTCAAGGGCTGGGAGGTCTGCCTCTACTCCGATTTTACGGACTATCAGGTCCGGTGCAAGAATTTCCGTTCCCAACGACGGGCTCGCCGCTTCATGCGCAAGGAGCTGGGCCGCGGCGAGTCCTACTACTGCGCGACTCTTTCCAGTGCCGAGGACTCAGCTTTGCTCACCTTCTACTGGAACGGCCAGGACATCATCCCCTGGGACAAGCCTTCGGTCCTTTCCCGGAGGCAGGCCCTCGAGCTCGAGGGCAACGGCCGGCATGGACCGGACTCGTAGATCGTCCTTGCGCCCGTCGGCGGGATCATTTTTCTCCGGCGCCCGGTCATGCCGGGCAACACAAAATCGATATGAAATATCGGAAAAGTAGAATATTTTTGACATTTCCGCTAAAATGAGCAAGGTTTAAAGGCTTCTCATGCAGGGGCGAGCTCGAGGAATGAAGATTCGCTATCTCAACAGCCGGCGACTGTATATGGCCTTCCTGGCGGGCGGCAACGCCGTCATCCAGGACAAGGACTATCTCAACAGGATCAACGTCTTTCCTGTCCCCGACGCGGACACCGGGACCAACCTGGCCGCTACCATGCGCTCGATCGCCGAGACGGCCGTGGTCAGCAGGTCCCTGAAGACCACCCTGCGCTCGATCGCCGACGCCGCCCTCTCCGGCGCCCGGGGGAACTCCGGCCTGATCTTTGCTCAGTTCCTCCATAGCCTGAGCACCGAGATCGAGAACGAGAACCACCTCACGGTCAGGGTTTTCGCCGAGGCGGTCCGGCGGGCGGTGCATTCAGCGCATCAAGCCATTCATCACCCGGTCGAGGGGACGATGCTTACGGTCATGCGGGAATGGGCCGATGCCGTGCACCAGAAGGCGGCCAAGACGGCCGATTTCGTGGACCTGCTCCACGATTCCCTCCTCGCAGCCAAACAGTCGCTGCTGAACACCCCCAAGAAGCTTCCCGTTCTGGCTAAGGCGGGGGTCGTCGATGCCGGAGCCAAAGGCTTCGTGGACTTCATCGAGGGAGTTTGGCATTTCACCCGGGACGGCGAGCTGAGGGACATCGCCCAACCCGTCGTCTCCTCTCCTGCGTTGCCTCAGAAGGTCCACTCATTCAGGGGAGAGATCACCCATCGCTACTGCACCGAGGCCCTCCTCCAGGGTAAGGGCATGGACCTGGAGAGGGTCCGGAGCGTCATCCAGTCCTATGGCGATTCGGCCATCGTGGCCGGCTCGGAGGAAAAGTTCCGTTTCCATCTGCACACAAACTCCCCGGCCGAGCTGTTCCATGAACTGAGGGACGTCGGCTCGACCGTCCAGATCAAAGTCGACGATATGCGGCGGCAATATGAGGCCAGTCACAACCGGAAATGGCCGGTCGCCCTGGTCACGGACTCCGCCTGCGACCTGCCGCCGGAGTTCATTGACGAGCACC
>DAIPLF010000492.1:0-1697 GCA_036769375.1 Candidatus Aminicenantota bacterium
GCCGCCCCGGCCGGCCAGACGGCGGCCAGCGAGACAAGGATGAACACAACCAAGAATTTGCTTTTCATGGCTTACGTGAGGGCTTGGATTCCATGATACCACGCCCTCCCTGGTTTTGTCGCGCGGACGGCCTGACTTAGGAATCTTCCCCCGACCCATGGGATCGCGGCCGGGGAGGCCCGATCAGGTCTTCAGAGTCTAGCCAAAGATCCCGTCGGCCCCCGGAGATTCGAATTTGGAGGGGACGACGGGAGCGGCGCCCCTGCCCGCCTTTCCGGCTTCGCCATAAGGGTGCGCCATCCAGAGAGGGGTGTCGGGAGTGATGAGCGGGATTTCATCTTCTTGCACATCAGCGACAATGAGGGCCGGGGTGAGGCGGAGCCTTTCCTGGAGTTTTCGGCCGTCGGCCATCAGGACGAAAAAATAGAGGGGGACGACGAGGGAACAGATGAAGGCCACGAGGTATATGCTCAGTTATCTGCCCGTCCTTTTCACGAAGCCCCGCAGGTCCTTTTCAATTTCCCGGACTATTTCATATGTGTGCACATCTGTCAAGTCTTTTATTATCAATCTGTTGCAGTCATGCCGCCAGGCCCCACATGATGAGGTCCTTTCGGCGGGCGCCGCTAGGGCTTGTATGACTCCCATGCTCTCCATGGCCTCTCCACTTTCGCACTCGGCCGGGACGAACGAATCCCCTCTTGCGAGGATAATCAGGGGCATCGGTGGGGCCTCGGTTCATGCAACGGTCGTGATATAGTAGTATCAGTGCGCGTGCCCCCGTTCGGGACGGAGCGGAGAAGGAGTTTCAGTGGCGAAGAAACGGTTCATCGGCCCGTTGCTGCCGGCCGGCTTCATCCTGGTCTTTATGGCAACGGCCGCGGCTCAGCATACCGCGAAGCCGCCGGACGAGGAGATCTGGCAAGCGCCCCGCCAGTATGTGACCGTTGAAGACTTCCCGGCGACGGGGATGATCCTGGACATCGGCGGGGGAGGGTGGGGCGTCATCGGCCAGCTCAAGGGCAAGCAGGTCATCGCCATCGACATCAGCGACAAGGAGCTCCTGGAGGCGCCGCCCGGCCCGCTCCTGAAGATCGTCATGGACGCCAGGGATCTCCAATTCCTGGACGATACGTTCCCCACGTCCACCGTCTTTTTCACCTTCATGTTCATGGCGCCCGCGGACCACGAGCGGGTGTTTCGCGAGCTGCGCCGCGTGCTGGCGCCCGGAGGCCGGCTCCTGATATGGGACGCCGTCCTGCCCCGGCTCGATGACAAGCGGAAGAGGTTCGTCACCATCCCGATCACGTTCAAGCTGCCCGGCAAGGAGATCAACGCGGGCTACGGCACGTATCTCGTCCCCGGCGGCCAGGGCCTGGCCCACTTCGAGGACCTGGCCAGGAAGACGGGATTCACCGTCGTCGCGAAGCGATCCGTCCAGGACTGGTTCTTCCTGGAGCTCGCCAAGCCGGCGCCGGGGAAATAGGCAGGCGGCAGTCCCTAACGGGGTCCCGCCCCTTGATCCTTTCTTTCGAGCTTGCTCTCCAACAAGTTGATGCCCTGGAGAATGACAAAGGCCTCGTCGTCCGTCTTGATGTCGAGGACGATGCCTGATCTTTCCAGGAGCGTCCTCATCCTCTCAGCGAGGTAGGCGATCGAGGTGGAGATGTAGAATGGGAAGTACCAAAAATAGCCGA
>DAIPLF010000125.1:0-6030 GCA_036769375.1 Candidatus Aminicenantota bacterium
TGCGTCTGCCAATGGATCCTGAAAGTCCCAAGATCCCGGGCGAACTCCGGTTCTTGCATAAGCTATGCTCCATCGAAGCACGACGATGAGACGATTCACAACCAGAGTATGCTGGCCGCCGCTGTGTTGACCCGGACTGCGAAATACGCCCCCCACGATGAATACCTCCAGGTGGCGCGTGAAGCCATCGAATATACCTGCGTGAGACAACGGACAGACGGCTCTTGGTTTTATGGAGAGGGGCCCAAATACCGTTGGATCGATAGCTTTCATACGGGATACGTTCTTGACGCCCTGAAGAGCTATATCGAACTCACGGACGACAGATCGTATCAGGAGGTATTAAAACGCGGCTTTCTCTTCTATAAAAACAATTTCTTTGACGAAAATGGAAGGCCAAGATACTACCATAATAGGACGTTCCCGATCGACAGCCAATGCGCCGCTCAAGCAATCGATACCTTGACCTTTTTTTCGGATCAGGATGACTCAGCGATGGATTTGGCGGTGCGGGTCGCAAAATGGACGATCATGCATATGCAGGACCCAACGGGCTATTTCTATTTCATGCGCTATCCAGGGATCGTCATTAAGACACCCATGATCCATTGGGCGCAGGCGACGACCTATAAGGCGCTGGCCTACTTGTTATCGAAGTGTAGTCAATCTTGATCCTTAATCGTTTGATAGCGAAGGTCCCCTGATGCCGGGCATAACCGGGATAATCGGTCCAGGGAAACATGAAGACAGACGCGCCGAGCTTCAGCAGATGATTGACTGTATGATGCACGAGTCCTTTTATACCAAGGGCGCGTATGTCGATGATCTTTACGGTTTCCGGGTTGGATGGGCGGTGCACCAGGCGCCCATTGCCGAAACCATGCCGTTCTGGAACGAGCCAAGGGATATCGGCCTGATCTTTTCGGGGGAAAACTTCCCCGATCCCGACGAGATCTTGTCCTTGAGATCGAAGGGTCATGAGGTCACTCCGGGGAGCTCGGACTACCTCGTGCACCTTTACGAGGAGAGCGAGAACGCCTTTTTCGGAAAACTGAACGGCCGTTTCAGCGGCGTCATCATCGACCTTCGCCATCCTCGAATCGTATTATTCAATGACCGCTACGGTCTAAACCGGATTTATTATGCCGAAGATAATGACGGCTTCTACTTCTCTTCTGAGGCCAAATCCCTTCTGCGCGTCCTGCCCGGCCTCCGCCGGCTAGATCATAGAAGCCTCGGGGAGGCCTTTACCCTTGGCTGCGTACTGCAGGATAGGACCCTGTTCCAGGATATCGGCCTACTTCCGGGCGGATCTGCGTGGACCTTCTATCCCGGCGTCAAAGCTCGCAAGAGCGTGTATTTCCGACCTGACCAATGGGAGGGACAGGATAAACTGACGGGCCAGGCATATTACGATAAGCTTAAGGAGACCTGGGCCCGTATTCTTCCGCGCTACTTGAACGGCAACGCGGGAGTCGCCGTATCTCTCACCGGCGGCCAAGACAGCCGGATGATCATGGCCTGGGCGAAATCCGCGCCCGGGACTCTGCCCTGCTATACGTTCGGAGGCCCTTATCGTGAATGCCGAGACGTCAATCTGGCCCGGCGTGTCGCGGGAATCTGCGGCCAAACGCATCGAGTGATCTCCGTGGGGAGCGCGTTTTTTGCGGAGTTCCCGAGCCTGGCGGATAGAACCGTCTATATAACGGACGGGACGATGGATGTCAGCGGGTCAGTCGAGCTCTATGTCAATCGGCTCGCCCGGGAAATCGCGCCAATCAGGCTGTCCGGGAACTACGGGCAGGAGATTCTCCAAAGTTTCATCGCCTTTAGACCGAAGCCGATAAAGGAAGATATTTTTCAGGAGGATTTTCGCAAGGCCCTGGCGGATGCCAAACGAACCTACGAAGATGAACTCGGCCCCAACCCGTTATCTTTCGTCGCTTTCAAGCAGGTGCCTTGGCACCACTTTTCGCGGCTCTCCTTAGAACTCTCGCAACTGATCCTTCGATCGCCCTACCTGGATAATGACCTCGTAGCTCTTGCCTACCAGGCGCCCACCGAGGATTCTGAGACTTCAAGAGTACAGTTAAGGATGATTGCGGAGGGGAATCCCGCCTTGGGCGGACTCCCGACAGATC
Organism: Candidatus Aminicenantota bacterium; assembly: GCA_036769375.1. Classification (GTDB taxonomy): domain Bacteria; phylum Acidobacteriota; class Aminicenantia; order Aminicenantales; family UBA8522; genus UBA8522. Next base: position 2,142 of record DAIPLF010000125.1, read on the forward strand.
GAGGAGTCCTTATAAAGCCCGTTCCGTTTGTCACGGCATTCAAACGTCTGGTCCAGCAGTTCACGGTAAATGCGGAATATGCCTACGATTACGGGATGCCGCAATGGATGGCGAAGATAGATTCTGCGCTCAAGCCATTGCATGCCGAAAGGATCTTTCTGGGACGACACAAGTTTGCCCATTTTCGTCTTTGGTATCGCGATGAACTCTCGGGCTTTGTCAAGGAAGTCTTGCTTGACCCCATAACCCTGCAAAGACCGTTCTTTAAGCGGCGGCAGCTTGAAAAGCTGGTGACTGAGCACCTCAAAGGAACCGGCAATCATACTTTGGAGATACATAGACTCTTAACCGCCGAGCTCTTATGCCGTCTGTTTATCGCCCCTAAGCAAGGATAGCGACGACCATCTTTCTCTGATTCAAATGAAATAGAGGAGGTTTCTGGAAACATATCGTGATTCGTTCGCTCGTACGAAAGCTCTTTAGATTTCTGCTATGATCACTGAAGCGTGTATAGCGAAATGAGAATACCGGTCACCTTAAACCCGGCCGACGTCATGGTGCGGCTGAGGTTCAACCCGGCGAGAGAAGGATTCGAGAATCTCAGCGAGCTCGCTGCGCTGGCTCAGGAACTTATCCAGCCGCGTGGGATCTTCGAAGTCTCTAATGTGGGGAGGATGGAGGGGAGGACTATCGACGTTGAGGGCGTCACATTCCTGAGCCCGATCCTCCGGGAGAACCTGGGAAAATCCAATAAGGTCTTCCCCTACATCATCACGGTCGGCGCTGAGCTCGAACGCGCCGCGGCCGCGCAGAACGATCTCCTCAGGCAATATTATCTCGAGGAGATCGCCAATATCGCCCTCGAACAGGCCGCGGATTGGTTCGCCAAGTACCTCGCAGAGCGCTATGGAATGACCGATCTTTCCAACATGAGCCCAGGCTCGCTCGAGGATTGGCCTATCACCGAACAGGCGAAGCTGTTCTCTATCTTCGGCGATACGGAGAAGCTCATCGGCGTCCGGCTGACGGAAAACATGCTCATGATCCCGCGCAAGTCCGTCTCGGGGATCCTCTTCCCGTCCGGGGAGGGATTCGTGGCCTGCCAGCTCTGCGAGCGGGAAAAGTGCCCGGGGCGCAAGGCGCCTTATGGATCTAACGCATAAGAACGGGGACACATACCTAGGTATATGTCCCCATAGGGAGGCGACATGAAGACTCTCCGCGTCGTTTCAGCCGAATTGGCGGTTCTTTTGCTTTTGCCTGTCTTCGCTTCGGCGCAGCAGAAACCCGCCCCCAAGCCCCCGCTCAAGGTCTTCATCTCGGTCGACATGGAAGGGATCTCGGGGATCGTCCACGGTGACCAGGTCACTCCCGGAACGGCCGAATACGCCGACGGATGCGCCTGGATGGCCGCCGACGTCAATGCGGCCGTTCACGGAGCCCTCGCTGCCGGCGCGACCGAGATCGTCGTCAACGACTCCCACGGCTCGATGCGCAACATCGATCCGGGCGCCATCCATCCGAAGGCGTCCCTCATCAGCGGCTCCCCCAAGCCGCTGTCGATGATGCAGGGGATCGACGCGTCTTTCCAAGCCTGTATCTTCATCGGCTATCACGCCAAGGCCGGGACCGAGAACGCCATCCTCGACCACACCATTTCGAGCTCGGTCGTCCGGGCCATCCGGGTCAACGGCATCGAGATGCCCGAGCTGGGGCTCAACGCGGCGATCGCGGGCCATTTTGGGGTGCCCGTCGTCCTCGTCAGCGGGGACACGGCGGTCTGCCGCCAGGCGGTCGAGATCCTCGGCGAGGATATCGTCGCGGTCGCGGTCAAGGAGGCCATCGGCCGTCAGGCGGCCAAGCTCGTGCCCTTCAGCGAAGCCCAGAACTCGATCCAGGCCGGAGTCAAAGAGGCGCTCAAGAAGCTGGGGGCCGCCAGGCCCTTCAAGCTTGCGGCGCCTTATCGGTTCGAGCTCGACTACCACGTCTCAGCCCAAGCCGATATGGGCGCGATGATCCCTGGCGTCAAGAGGATCGGCGCCCGGACCCTGGCCTTCACGGCGGAGGACTATATCGGGGGATTCCGCACGCTCCGGGCGATGATCAGCATCGCCCCGGCGCGGTGAAAACAAGAGACCCTCTCTTGTCATTTCATTTGATTATGCGGGCTCTTCTCCCGCATCAGCTTCTCGATGTCGGCGATCTCTTTGGGGACGCGATCCGAGAGGATCTCGTTCCCGTTTTCTGTGATCAGCACGTCGTCTTCGATGCGAACGCCCATCCCCGCGTATTTCCTGTAGACCGGCCCGGCCTTCTCCCGAAAAGCCGCGAGATCCGCATCCGGGACCTTGCCCTTGAGCGCGTCGAGGAACGCGTCGAATCTCACTTCGGGGAAATACAAACCCGGCTCCATGGTCATGACCATGCCTGGGGCCATCTTGACCTGGTCCAACCTCGGGCTGTGCCAGTTCCAGACATCGTGCACGTCGAGCCCTATGCCGTGGCCGAATCCGTGCTGAATGTAAAGGCGCCTCTGCCACGGGCTCTTGACGTCGGTAACGAGGCCTAGCTTTTCCAGTCCCGCCATCAGGATGTCCTCGACTTCGGTCTGGACGGCCCTAAAGGTGACGCCAGGGATGAGCTTGGCGCAGCCGGCTTTCTCGGCTTCGAGGACGAGAGCGTAGAGCGCCCGCTGGTCTTTCGTGAAGCGGCCGCGTGCCGGGATCGTCCGGCTTATGTCAGAGGTGTAGCCGCGGATCCAGGCTCCGACGTCGAAGACGATGAGATCGTCCGTCTCGAGGTGACGGGCCGTCGCCCCGAAGTGGACGTTGGTCGAGTTCGGTCCGGAAGCGGCCTGGAGGAACGAGTCTTCCGTTTCCCGCTTGTCGAACGAGTATCGGAGGATCGCCGCCAGGTCGGCTTCGCGCATCCCGGGTTCGGCGGCGCGAAACGCTTCGTTGAGGGCTTCGGCCGTGAGATCGATGGCCTCGCGCAGGGCGGTGATCTCTTCGGCGTCCTTGGTCAGGCGCATCTCGGAGAGTGTCGGGTCGACATTGAGAAGCGCCTCGGATTGAGAGAGGGGAGCGGGGATTCCCGACGCTTCGAACGTCCGCGTCAGAAAACCAAAGTCGGAAAAGGGAAGAAATGCGCGTTTGACCCGGCCTGACCTGAATACTCCGAAAAGGGCAGATGAGAGTTGCGTATTGGGCTTCTCGACGAGTCCCTTATCAGGTCCAGTTGCGTCCTGAACCGAGGGTTGATCCCTCCGCGCTCCCGGCACGACCATCGCTTCCTGACCGCCCATTCCGCCCATCGCGACCCGGGGCCCGGTGCTGCCTGCAGTGCGCCGGAAGATGGTCTCGCGGGGGTTCCCGGTCGGATCGAGGACGAGGACGGCCTCGGCCTCCTTGAGTCCTGTGAGGTAGAGGAAATTGAGATTGTCCTGCATACCGTTGCGGCCCATATATTGGGACGGGATGATGATGACGGCGTCCTTGTGGATCTCCATCAACTTGGCACGGCGCGCGACGAGAGCCGGGGTCTTGGAGGCGTCGAGAGAAGCGCCGGGACGGCCGGGGAAATCTTGAGCGGATTGAGAGGCTGCCCAGAGATTGGCCGCGAAGGCCACAGCGAAAAGAGCGCATGTGATAGATACCGACTTCTTGCCAAGAGGATAGGCTTTAGTCATGATGATTCCTTTTGAGTCTCCAATCCTTCAGATCATAAGCCCAAGAAGGGGTCAGGTCTACCCCCAAGATTCACTCGATCCTTTCGACGATGCGGCCGGTGGCCATGTCCTTCAGGATCCGCTTCGTCCGGCCGTCGGGGAGGCGTTCGGTCTTTATAACTGAAAAGCCCCGTTTTTCGGCCTTCCCCGCCCCTTCCCCCT
>DAIPLF010000126.1:0-2746 GCA_036769375.1 Candidatus Aminicenantota bacterium
ACCTATGAAGGTCCGGTCCTTATCCACTGTGTTACCCAGAAAGGGCGTGGATATGCCCCGGCCCGGACAAACCCCGAAAGGTTTCACGGCACGGCGCCGTTCAACCGGGCAACGGGAGAGCCGCTGAGCAATGCCACGGCGCCTACGTATTCGCAGGTCTTCGGCCAGGCCATGCTCAAGCTGGCCCGCCGGGATGAGAGGATCATCGCGATCACAGCCGCCATGCCGGACGGGACGGGACTGGGCCGCTTCGCCGCGGAATTGCCCGGCCGGTTCTATGATGTCGGCATCGCCGAGCAGCATGCGGTGAATTTCTCGGCCGGCCTGGCGCTGCGGGGCATGAAGCCGGTGGTGGCCATTTACTCCACCTTCCTGCAGCGTGCCTATGACCAGCTCTACCAAGATGTCTCGCTCCAGGACCTGCCTGTAGTCTTTGCCCTGGACCGCGCCGGCATCGTCTCGGATGACGGGCCGACTCACCAAGGGGTCAACGATATCATCTATCTGCGGCACATGCCTCATATGATCGTCATGGCGCCCAAAGACGAGAACGAATTGCAGCGCATGCTGAAATCGGCGTTCACCTACGGCCATCCGACGGCCATCCGCTTCCCCAAGGGCAAGGGCCGCGGAGTCGCTCTCGAGGACAATCCCCGGGAGATCGAGGCGGGACGAAGCGAGCTCTTGAAGGAAGGAAAGGGCCTGCTGCTGGCCTACGGAAGCATGGTTTACCCCGCCCTCGAGGCGGCGACCGAGCTGGAAAAAGAGGGCCTCTCCCTGGCCGTCATCAACGCCCGGTTCGCCAAGCCCCTGGATGAGGAGGCTATCCTCCCTTATGCCCAAAAGGGGAATGCGGTGATCACCGTCGAGGAAGGAGTTGTCAGCGGGGGGTTCGGGAGCGCGGTCCGTGAACTTCTCGACCGGGAGCGCCGCTTCGACCTTCGGTTCCTCGCTATCGGCCTTCCCGCGGAGGTTTATCCTATGGGGAAGGCCGACCAGATCCGCAAGATCTACGGGTTGGATGCCGCAGGACTGGCCAGCCGGATCCGGCGGTTTCTCTGTGAATAAAGCCCTCTGTCCCCATAATGAGAGCATGGAAAAAAAGGAAAGAGCCGACCGGGCCGTCCTCAGCCGGGGCCTGGCGGAAAGCCGGGAGAAAGCCCAGGCGCTCATCATGGCCGGGCTCGTCACTGCCGGAGGCCGGAAGGTGGAAAAACCCGGCGAGCTCCTCAAGGCCGGGATCCCTCTCGTTGTCGAAAAGGGCACGCCCTTTGTCAGCCGCGGCGGCCTGAAACTCTCCGAGGCATTGGAGGCTTTCGGCGTCCCGGCTGCGGGGAGGGTTGCAGCGGACCTGGGAGCTTCGACCGGCGGGTTCACGGATTGCCTGCTTCAAAGAGGGGCCAGGCTGGTCTACGCTGTCGACGTTTCCACGAGCCAGCTCGATTGGCGTCTGCGGAGGGACCCGCGGGTCGTCCTGATCGAGAAGAACGCCCGCTATCTTGATGCCGGGGATTTCGGGGAACGTCCTGACCTCATAACCATGGATCTGTCTTTCATCTCCGTCCTCAAAGTGCTCCCGGCGGTTCGGCAGTTCCTGGTTGAAGGCGATGTCGTCTGCTTGCTCAAGCCCCAGTTCGAAGTGGGGAAGGGACAGGTGGGAAAACGGGGGGTCGTCCGCGACCCGGTCCAACACGCAGCGGTTTTGGACCAGTTGCTCGAAGGAGCGCGGGAACTCGGTTTCAGAGCCCAGAGTCTTCACGGATGCAGGGTCCGCGGACAGAAGGGGAACCGGGAGTTTTTCGTTCACTGGACGTTGACAGGACCGTCCCTGGCTCCAGAAGAAGCCCGGGAACTGGTGAGGGAGGTGGTCTATGGGGAGTAAGATCGAAACGGTCGGCATCGTCATTAAGCCTCACACGCCAAACATCGAGGAGATCGTCCGCGGCCTGATGCGGGGTTTGGAGGAGAGAAAGATCGGTTGCCTTCTGGAGGAGGTGGCGGCCCGCAAGCTGCTCCTCAAGGACGGGGTTCCACGGGATGAGCTTCCGGGCCGGGTCGACTTGATGATCGTCCTGGGAGGGGATGGCACCCTTCTCAGCATCGCCCATCTGGCCGCCCAGAGGAATATCCCTGTCCTGGGAGTCAACCTGGGACGCCTCGGCTTCCTGACAGAAGTGCCGATCGAGGAGATCTATTTGACGCTGGATTCCTTTCTCGCCGCTCAGGAGAAGCTCATCAGTCCCCGTTTACTCCTCGAAGCGGTTTGCCGGGGAAAGAGCTATTATTGTCTGAATGACGTCGTCATCAATAAAGGGGCCGTCGCCCGGATGATCCAGATCGGCATCTGGATCGATGAGAGAGAGATCGCCGCCCTAAAGGCCGACGGCTTGATCGTCTCGACGCCGACAGGGTCGACCGCCTATTCTCTCTCCGCGGGCGGGCCCATCGTCCAGCCCCACGTCCCCGCTCTCGTTCTTTCGCCCATCTGCCCTCATACTCTTTCGTTCCGTCCAATGGTCGTCGCGTCGAACTGCCGGATCAGGCTGCAGCTCCTGACGGCCGGAGAGGAGGTTTACCTCACGCTGGACGGCCAGAGGGGTATGACCCTGGGAAAGGACGACGTCATAGAGGTCAGGAAGGCCGGGTTCGAGCTCAAGCTGATCTCCTCGCCTAAGAGAAACTATTTTGACCTGCTCAAAGAGAAGCTGGCCTGGGCCACCTTCCCATAAAACGGGGACGTTCCCCA
>DAIPLF010000126.1:2846-6028 GCA_036769375.1 Candidatus Aminicenantota bacterium
CTGCCGATGCGAAACGACATCCGTGTTGCCCTGGTCACACCGGAGGCGGCTCCTTTTGCCAAGTCCGGTGAGCTGGCGGAATTCTGCGGGTCGCTCCCCCGCTATCTGAGCTCCCTGGGGTTGAAAATCTCGCTGATCATGCCGAAGTACGGCACTCCCCAGATCGCCTCGCTGGACGCGACGGCAGTCTTTCCTGATATCCCTATCCCGCTGAACGGTGAACGGGCCAAGGCATCGATTCTCCGGGCGGAACAGAAGGGCTATGACATCTATCTCGTCGACAGCCCCAAGTATTTTCTCCGCGAGAATATCTACGGTCCTCCCACCGGGAACTACCTGGACAATGATGAGCGGTTCATCTTCTTCAGCCGGGCTGCCCTGGAGTTCCTGCGCCGGGCCGATCTTTCCCCCGACATCGTTCACTGCCACAACTGGCCGACAGCCCTTATCCCCGTCTTCCTGCGGTCCCACTACCGGGAGGATCCCGGCCTCAAGTCCGCGGCCGCCGTGCTGACCCTCCATAATACCGCTTATCAGGGAGAGTTCCCGGCCGAGAGCCTGGCGCTGACCGAGCTGAGTTGGGATTTTCTCAACCCGCACTCCCATACTTCGAACGGCAAAATCAATTTCCTCCAGGCCGGAGCCGCCCACGCCGACTTCGTCAATACCGTCAGCGCGGTCTGCGAGAAGGAGCTTCTCGCTAGGAAGAATCGTTCCGGCTTGAGCGGGGTCCTGAGAAAGCGCAGGAGGACCTTCACCAGTGTGGGCAACGGCCTCGACCGGGAAACTTGGGATCCCCAGACAGATCCTTATATCGCCGCGAATTTCGGCCCGGGCCAGTTCGCTGGGAAGGCGGAATGCAGGCGGGACCTGGCCGCGGTGATGGGGCTCGTTCCCCGAGCGGAAAAGCCGCTCGCTGCCTTCGTCTCCCACTTGTCCCGCCATAAAGGGGCCGATATCCTGGCCCAGTCTTTGGAGGCGATCGTCAGCCTCGGGGCGGCGGTCGTGATCTGTGGTGAGGGAGAGGAACGCTTCAGGAAGGAGTTCCAAACGGCCAGCCGCCGTTTCCCCGGACAGGTCGCCTTCAGGTTTGAGTCAAATCCGGTGCTGATGCACAAGATCATCGCCGGCGCCGATATCCTTCTCCTTCCCTCACTCTCCGAGCCCAGCGGGCTCAACCTGTTCGCCGCTTTCCGGTATGGGACGGTCCCTGTTGTCCGGGCCACCGGAGGCTTGAAAGAGGCGGTCCGCGCTCATAACTCCAAGAAAGGAACGGGCAACGGCTTCGTCTTCCATGATTACACGGCCCAGGCCCTGATCCGTGCCGTCGGACAGGCCGCCGACTGCTACACCGGGAAACCGGCTCAGTGGCGGAAGCTCGAGGAGGAGGGGATGGGCGAACAATTCTCCTGGGGAGACACCGCCCGCGGATATGCGGATCTTTATCAAAAAGCTTTGGCAATCAAAAGAGGAGGCTCGACTGGCCATGGATCTAGCTAACATCACGGACGACAGTTTCGACGAGGAAGTGTTAAAGTCAGCGCTTCCGGTATTGATCGATTTCTGGGCCGCCTGGTGCGTTCCCTGCCGGATGATCGCGCCCACGGTCGAGCAGATCGCCGAGAGCCATAAAGATAAGCTCAAGGTGGCCAAGATGAATGTGGACGAGAATATGAAGACTCCCGGCAAGTATGGCATCCGCGGCATTCCCACGCTTCTGCTCTTCAAGGGGGGAGAGCTCAAAGAGACGCTGGTGGGCGTGCAGTCCAAAGACAAGATCGTCGAGGTCATTTCCAGACATCTATGAGCGTCGGGCCGGCCTATGACGTAGTGATCATCGGCGCCGGGCCCGCAGGCCTGGCCGCCGGCATCTACGCCGGCCGGGGACGTCTGCAGGCCGTCGTTTTGGAGAAGGCGATCCCGGGCGGTCAGATCCTGCTTACCGACTGGATAGAAAACTACCCCGGCTTCCCGGACGGCATCGCCCCTTTCGATCTTATGGAGAGTTTCCGGAAACAGGCCGAGAGGTTCGGGGCGCAGATCGAAACCGACGAGGCCAAGGCGATCCGCCGCGAAGAAAAAGTCTGGGTGGTCGGAGGCCTGAGCAAGGAATACAGAGCGAAGGCGCTGATCATCGCCAGCGGGGCGGCCTACCGGAAGCTGGGGATCCCCAACGAAACGCGGCTGACGGGGAAAGGGGTTTCTTACTGCGCCACCTGCGACGGCCCCTTCTTCCGGGACGCCGTGGTGGCGGTTGTGGGCGGCGGTGACAACGCCCTGACCGAGGCCATTCTCCTGACGAAGTTTTGCCGCAAGCTGTATGTCATCCACCGGCGCGACCAGTTCCGGGCCATCAAGATCCTCCAGGAGCGCGTGCTCGCCGACCCCAAGATCGAGGTCCTTTGGAATTGCGTCGTCGAGGCTGCCGAGGGCGAAAAGAACCTCGAACGGGCAATCCTCCGGAACGTCAAGGAGGACAGGACGTTCGAGCTCCCCCTTGATGGGCTGTTCGTCTCCATCGGCCTGGACCCGCACACCGAATTCGTCAGAGGGCTGGTGGAAATCAACACCTGGAGAGAGATCAAGGTGGATTCACGGATGGCGACTTCGCAGCCCGGGATCTATGCCGCGGGGGATGTGGCCGACGCCTGCCCCAAGCAGGTGGCCACGGCAGTAGGGGCCGGGGTCAACGCCGCGCTCTCGGTCATCGAATATTTGGAATCCTTGGACTAGTCCTTCGGCCCGACCCGGCCCCCCAGATGTTTGCCCAGGAACTCCTCCATGGCCCGGTAGAAGTCAAAGCGGTTTTCCTCGTTCCGGAAGCCGTGGCCCTCATTATCCTTGACCATATAAACGACTTCGATCCCGCGTTTCTTCAAAGCGTCGACGATCTGGTCGGACTCGGCCTTGTTGACGCGCGGGTCGTTGGCTCCTTGGGCAACGAGCACGGGGACCTTGATGTTGTCGGCGTGGAAAATCGGCGAGACCTTCTCATAGAGCTCCTTGTCCTTTTCCGGGTCCCCCATCATCTCGTAGAACATCTGGCGCATGGGTTCCCAATACGCCGGAATGGTCTTGATCAGCGTGAAGAGGTTGGAAACCCCCACATAGTCGACGCCGCAGGCATAGAGGTCGGGCGTAAAGGCCAGCCCGGCCAGCGTCGCATAGCCGCCGAACGAGCC
>DAIPLF010000127.1:0-2699 GCA_036769375.1 Candidatus Aminicenantota bacterium
TGAAATTGGGCACGCACTCCACGAGCTTCATCCTTCGACTCCTTTGATAAGGGTATAAATTAGACCTCCCTTGAGATCGTAGACCTCGAGCCGGTCGAGATCGCGGAGGTGTTCAAGGAGAATGTCTCTATCCCCGACAATGACCACAACCGGCTTCAGGAGGAAGTATTTCCGGGCCGCTTCGAATATCCTGTCGGCATCGACCAGGGAGATGTTATCACTGAATCGATCCCACCTGGAGTCGCCCAGCGAAAAGGCCAATAATTCAGAGATGCGCCGGCTGAGTTGGTCCAGGTGACCGACCTGCAAGGGAAAATGCCCGATCAAATAGGACTTGGCCTGTTCCAGCTCAAAGTTGGAGACCTTGGTCCGGGTGATCCGCTCCAGTTCCCCCAGGATCTCCAGGATGGACGCGCCGGTGGCCGAGGGGATCACGGCAGCGGTCAGAGCATAATATCCACAGCCGCGGAAGAACTCCAGGCTGCTGAACGCGCTATAGGCATATTCTTTGGCCTCACGGAGGTTCATGAACAGCCGGCTGAAAGGGGTCCCCCCGAGCACTTGGTTGAGGACAATCAAGGGAAAATAGTCCGCCTCAGCAAACGGAATGATCACGTTCCCGATGACGACTGTAGCCTCCTTGGCCCGAGGCAGGTCGACAAGGCAAAACCTTTCTTCCGCATTGGGCTGGGGTGAGGGCAGCGCCGGAGGCTCCATTTCCCTCTTCGGCCAGGTGTTAAGGAAGTGACTGACCCTTTTCATCGCAATGGCCAGATCCAGGTTCCCGGCGAGTACGATGAGAGCATTGTTCGGGCGGTAGTAGGCGTCATAAAATGCCTGGACATCCTTCCGGGTCAAGTTCCTGAAGACGTCCTCGCTAAAAAAGGAGCGGCCGTAGGGATGGCCATTAAAAAGAACCCGGAGGAGCTGGCGCCGGCCGACGAACTCCGGATCCCGTTGTTTCTGCTTGAGGTCATAAAACTGGGTCCTCTTGAGGGCAACGATCTCCCGGTCGCTGAAATTCGGCTGGAGCAGCATCAGGCTCAGCATTTCCAACGCCGGCTCCAGGAAACCATCCAGGAAACGCAGGGAAAACCGGGAGTAGTCTGGAGTCGTCGTCGTGCTGAAGTCCCCGCCGATAGCGTCGATCCGCTCCTCCAATTCCGCGGCCGAGACCAGAGGTGTCCCGCGACTCAGCATCTCAGCCGTGAAAGAGGCGAGACCGGGGAGCTTCTGGGGCGACCGGCTCTCGCCGGCCATGATCATGAGCTCGAGGCTGATGAAGGGCTGGTCAGGTCGGGAGACAACGGCCAGCGTGAGGCCGTTCATCAGGCGCGTGGATTCAACGGCAGGAAGCTCCAGCTGCGGCAACGGGTCCGGGATCGGAGGCGATTTCCTGAAACGCTCCTGAGGCGCCAGGGCCGACCCCAGGCTCAGGAGAAGCCAGATGCCCACCCAGCCTTTCTTTTTCATTTCAACTTCACATTCAGGATCACGCTGCTCTCGGGGACAAGATAACGGCTCGCGGCCGTGCGGATCTCATAGGGACTGATCCGCATGTACTTGGGCAGCTGGTCAGCCAGCGCGTCCAGCCCGGCAGGGGAGAAGACCATCTCGGCCAATAACATCGCCCTTTCCATGGGTGAGGCGTACCGGAGGACAAAATCCCGCTTGAAAAGGTTCTTGGCCCTGGCCAACTCTTCGGAAGAGATATCGCTCGTCCGGAGTTTATTGAATTCGGAGACGATGGACTTCTGGCAGAGCTCCACCATAGTCTCGTTGTTATTCACGGCGAAAAGCTTCATCACGGCGACGTCCTTCCGTTTTTCAATGCCCCCGGTCACGTAAAGGGCCAGGCCTTCTTTCCTCACCAGCTTTCTATAGAGACGGGCACTCTTCCCCTTGAAAAGAAGATAGTCCAGGATGGCCAGGGCATAGTGATCGCGGGAAAAGGGCGGCGCCATCCGGTACCCCATGTGAAAGGCGGGTGAGGGGACCAGAGCGTCCTGAAACGATTGGACCACGGCCTTCTTGTCTGGCGGCCGGGGAGGCAGAAAGACAGGAGGTTTTTTGCCGGGCGCGATGGTCTCGAAGTACTTGGCGACCAGCTCTTTGACTTCAGCCATATCGATGTCGCCGACGACGACCAGAGCGGCGTTGTTGGGGACATAGTAGGTCGCATAGAACGCCTTGACGTCCTCGACTCCCAGGCGCAGGATGTCCTCCTCCCGGCCCAGAAAGCTATGGCCATGGGCAAAATCAGGATAGAGAAGGTGGTCGAAGGCCAGGAGACTTTCCAGATAGGGCTCAGCCGCTTTTCGCTGGACGATCTCATCGAGAAGGGATTGCCTGGCCCGCTCAGCCTTGGCTGCGTCGATCTCGAGTGTCTTCATCCGGTCCGACTCTAGCCAGAGGGCCAGAGCCAGGTGGTTGGCCGGCACCGTTTGATAGTAGTAGGCGATATCCTCCCTCGTAGAGGCGCTCGGCTCTCCGCCGACCCGATTGACATAGCCGATGTGCTGCATCGGGCCGACATTGAGGGACCCCATGAACATCATGTTCTCGAGCAGAAGGGCCAGCCCTGTCTTCCCCGGCTCTTCTCGGATCGACCCCGCCTGATAAGCCATTACGACCGAGACCAAGGGAAGGGTATCATCTTCCGAGAGGACGACCTCCAGCCCGTTCTTGAGGGTGAAGCG
>DAIPLF010000127.1:2799-6028 GCA_036769375.1 Candidatus Aminicenantota bacterium
CATGAGCCAAGCCGGGAAACATGTCTTTACCTCGGAATCCGTGACCGAAGGGCATCCGGATAAGATCTGCGACCAGATCTCGGACACGGTCCTGGACGACCTGGTCCGCCAGGACCCCAAAAGCCGCGTCGCCTGCGAGACCTTGGTGACGACGGGGCTCGTCCTGATCGCCGGAGAGATCACCACCAACGGCTACTGCGATTTCCAGAAGCTTGTCCGGGGCGTTGTCCGTGACATCGGCTATACCAAAGCGCTTTACGGTTTCGATTATAAAACGTGCTGTGTCATCTCCTCCATCCACGAGCAATCTCTCGACATATCCTTGGGAGTGGACGAGACTCAGGAGCACGAACAAGGCGCCGGGGACCAAGGCATCATGTTCGGCTTCGCCTGCCGGGAAACGGAAGAGATGATGCCGCTTCCGATCATCCTGGCTCACAAACTCGTCCGCCGCCTGGCCGAGGTTCGCCGCGACAAAACCCTCTCTTACCTGCGGCCGGACGGCAAGTCCCAGGTCACCGTAGAGTATGCCGGCGACAAACCCAAGCGCATTGAGGCCGTCGTCCTCGCTGCTCAACACAACGCGACAGTGAAAATGGAGGACCTCCGGGAAGACCTCAAGCGGTTGGTCATCCGGAAGGTCATTCCTGCTGCCATGATCGACAAGGACACTAAGATCATCATCAATGGGACCGGCCGATTCGAACAGGGAGGACCTCTGGCTGACACAGGGATGACCGGCCGCAAGATCATCGTCGATACCTACGGTGGCGTGGGAAGCCATGGCGGTGGCTCTTTTTCGGGAAAGGACCCGTCGAAGGTGGACCGCTCCGGATCCTACACGGCCCGGTACATCGCCAAGAACATCGTGGCCTCCGGGATCGCCGACAAGCTGGAGGTCCAACTGGCTTACGCCATCGGCGTGGCCGACCCGGTATCGATCATGTTGGAATCCTTCGGCACTGCCAGGATTCACGAAGACAAGGTCAAGGAGCTGATCAGAGCCCATTTCGCCCTCAAACCCAAAGCCATGATCAGCGCCCTTAACCTGCTCCGGCCCATCTTCAGGAAGACCTCTGCCTACGGGCACTTCGGCCGGACTGAGCCGGAGTTCACCTGGGAGAAGACGGATAAGGCTGAGGCCTTGCGCCGCGACGCCGGTCTGCGCTGAGGAACACATGAATCATGACGTCAAAGACCTGAAACTGGCCTCCAAGGGACGCCTCAAGATCGAGTGGGCAGCCCGCTTTATGCCCGTTCTCGAATCCCTCAAGAAGAGATACGCGAAGGAAAAACCGCTCCGCGGCATCCGGTTATCGGCCTGCTTGCATGTGACCACGGAGACGGCCAACTTGATGGAAGCCCTCAAGCTTGGCGGGGCCGAAGTGGCGCTCTGCGCATCCAACCCTCTGAGCACCCAGGACGATGCGGCCGCGGCCATGGTCAAGTATTTCGGAATTCCTGTCTTCGCCATAAAAGGAGAGGACCACAAAACGTATTATCGGCACCTGAATCAAGCCCTCGACCACAGGCCACAGATCACCATGGACGACGGCGCCGATCTGGTGAGCACGCTTCATTCCCGGCGGCGCAGCCTGATCCGGGAGATCCTTGGAGGGACGGAGGAAACGACAACCGGGGTCATCCGTCTAAGAAGCATGGCCGCCAGGGGAGTCCTGGCCTACCCCATCATCGCCGTGAACGATGCCAACACCAAGCATCTCTTCGACAACCGCTATGGGACCGGACAGAGCACGATCGACGGCATTCTCAGGTCAACCAACATCCTCTTGGCAGGTCTCCACTTCGTCATCGCCGGCTATGGCTGGTGCGGCCGCGGCGTGGCCATGCGGGCCAAAGGCGCGGGCTCCAAGGTCATCATCTGTGAGGTGGACCCGCTGCGGGCTCTGGAAGCCGTGATGGACGGGTTCGAGGTCATGCCGCTCGAGGCGGCCGCCCCGATCGGGGATGTCTTCGTGACCGTGACCGGCGACAAGTCCGTGATCACCCGCCGCCATTTTATCAGGATGAAAGATGGCGCGATTGTCGCAAACTCGGGGCATTTCAACGTCGAAATCGATATCCCCGCCCTCACTGCTCTGGCCAGGGCTAAGAGAAGAATCCGTGAGTTCGTGGATGAGTTCGAGCTCCGCAACGGACGCAAGATCTACCTGCTCGGTGAGGGGCGGTTGATCAACTTGGCCGCGGCCGAGGGCCATCCCGCGATCGTCATGGACATGAGCTTTGCCAACCAGGCCATGAGCACCCTTTACCTCAGTCGAAAGGGGAGGACGCTGGCCAAGGCCGTCCATTCCGTCCCCCGGGAAATCGATGAGCAAATCGCCCGACTCAAGCTCCGGTCAATGGGCATCCGGATCGATCGGTTGACCCCCGAACAGAAGAAATACCTGGCGGCGTGGGAAGAGGGGACCTGACCTTAGAGGCCCTCTTTCTCTTTTTCTTTGATCGTCTTTAGATAGGAATCAGCCTTTTCTTTCATTTCAGGGTCGGTGATCAGGAGGAGGATGTCTCTCAGGATCTCTTCGGCCTGACGCCAATCGCCATTTTTGAAATGGGCGGCGCCGAGGCTGAATTTGAAGCTGACGTCGCCGGGGACCATCTTGACCGCCTGTTCATAGGCCTCGATAGCCTCGTTCAGCTTGCCCTGGTTCTCCAGGATATACCCTCGCAGGGCGTAGCCCAAATGATAGCGGGCGTTGGTTTGGATCGCTTTATCCACATAGAAGAGGGCTGTCTCCCAGCTCAGGCGCAGCGAATACAACCTCGCCAGGTTGTAGTAAGCCAGTTCCTTGCTGGCATAGTTCGCGTCGGCCGCGACCTTCTTGAATTCCTCTTCCGCTTTATCCAGGAAGCCCATCTCCTGATAGATCATACCCAGGTTATTTCGGGCCTCCATGAAGGCGGGAGAAACCTCCAAGCACTTCAGGAAGGACTTCTCGGCCTCCCGGAGGTCGCCTTTCATCGAATAGACGAGGCCGAGGGCATTCAGCGATTGATAGTGCCGGGGGTCGAGAGACAACGCCTTATTGAAGAACCGGATGGCTTCATCCAGGTTGTTGTTGTTCAGGTAGACGGCGCCCATGGAGTACTGGTATTGGGGGTCCTTATCTTTGGCCATCTGGAGCTTTTTCTGGGAGGACGCGCAGGTCGCCAAGCTCAAACACAAAGCCATCGCCACCATCATCGTTTTTTTCATCGCTACCTCTCT
>DAIPLF010000128.1:0-5985 GCA_036769375.1 Candidatus Aminicenantota bacterium
ATGCCGGGTTTTCGTTTGTCAAGGACGAACTCCAGAAGCTCGGCTATGAAGCCAAAAAGCTGTCCCTGGCGCTGTCCGAAACATTCCCCCAGGACTGCGCTTTGCTCGTCGTTCCCGGCCCACAGAAGGACCTCCTACCCAACGAGCTCGAGACCATCCAGGGCTATCTCTACAAAGGCGGCCGCGTATTCTTCATGGCCGATCCGGAAGTCGCCCCCGGCCTCATCCCCTACCTCGGCGCGCTAGGCATCAAACTCGTGGACGACGTGGTCGTGGACACGGTCTCCCGCCTTTTTGGCGGGGATTATTTCATGCCGGTCATCACCGAGTACGAGACCCATGAGATCACCCGCAACTTCCGGTATGCCACATTCTTCCCTTATGCTCGTTCCGTTGAGGCGGCCGACCAGAAGCCCGAAGGCGTCACGATTTCCGTCCTCGGCAAGACGAGCCCCAATTCCTGGTCGGAGAGAGAGCTCGCCCAGAAGCAAGTCACCTTTGACAAGGATAAGGACAAGCAGGGACCGATCTCCCTGGCCCTAGTGGCGACTGTCGAGGGCAAGGCTGAGGAAAAGGCGCCCGAGGGGGCTCCGGCCGCGGAACCCAAGACGGAGGGCCGGATCGCGGTCATCGGCGATTCCGATTTTGCCACTAACAGATACTATGGACTTTCCGGCAACGGCAACTTCTTCCTTAATGCCGTCAACTGGCTGACCGAGGAGTCGGATCTGATATCCATTCAGCCGCGAACATCCTCTCCCCGGATGGTCCAGTTCACGCCCTCTCAGGGCCGGCTGCTCTTTTTTGTCTCGGTCGTCATCCTGCCCCTCGTCATCCTCATCCTCGGGATCTCCGTCTGGCTAAGGAGAAGGTCGCTATGAAGCCCAGAACAACCCTCATCCTTCTCGGCGTCTTCGCCGTCCTCCTGGCCGCCGTCCTGCTCTTTGAATCAAGGAGCAAGGCCAAAAAGGAGACCGAAGAAAAATCAAAAATGCTCGTCGACCTGGCGGCCGCCGACGTTGAAAAGATCACCCTTAAGAACGAGAGCGGAACGATCACCTTCAAGAAGGACGAAAAGGGCGGATGGCTGATCACCGAGCCGCTTGAAGCCGTGGCGGATTCCAGCGAGGTCAGCCGGCTGGCCGAGGACTTTTCCAGCCTCAAGCCGGAGCGCACCATCGAGGAGGAGGGCGCCGACCCGGCCAAGTACGAGATCCCCAAGAAAGAGCTCACCCTCTGGTACAAGGGACAGACCAAGCCCGTCAAGCTGCTCATCGGCATGGAGAACCCCCTTGACAACACCCTTTTCGCCAAGAGGGAGGACGACAAGAGGATCGTTCTCCTGGCCGGCCGCCTCAAGACCAACCTGGAGAAGAAAACCTTCGATTTCAGGCAAAAAGATATTTTCAAATTCGAACCGGACGATGTCGGGGCCATAAAGTTGAAGGCCAAGGACGTGTCCTGGCAGGCCCAGAAGAAGGAGGCCGACTGGTTCTTGGAAAACCCGGTCAGGGCGCTGGCCAAGAAGAGCCAGGTGGAGGACGTGCTCCGGTCGCTCTCCAATCTGCGCGCCAAGGAGTTCCTCTCCGAGCAAAAGCAGGAAGCGGAAATCGTCAAATACGGCCTCCGGGACGCGGAGTATTCGGTCACTCTCAGCCTCCCCGCGAAGAACCAGGAAGTCGTTTTCTCCCTTCATAAGCAGGACGATACCGTGTATGCGACGAGCTCCCTGTCGACTAAGATCGTCGCGGCTGAAAACCAGGTCCTTACGGACATCGAAAAGAAACCTGAAGACCTCAGGGAGAAACAGGTCGTCGTCTTCAACAGCTGGGAGGCGGACAAAGTCCACCTTAAGAGAGGCGGGTTCACTCTGACCGTCGTCAAAGGCCAGGATAACAAGTGGCTTTTCGAAGGACCGGCCAAAGAAGAAGCCGACGGTTCCCGGGTCGAGACGTTCATCCGCAAGATCGAAAGCCTGGAGGCTGTTGAGTTTATCGACTCACCGGCGGAACTTTCCACCTACGGACTGGATAAGCCTCAAGCCGAGGTGACGGTTTGGACCCAGGACGGAGAAAAAGAAAAAGAATCCCGGATCCTGGTGGGAAAAGAAGACCCGGAGAAAAAACAGGTCGTCCTGAAGAACCCGGATCTCGACACCCTCTTCCGCGTGGATAGCGCTTTCCTGAGCGATTTCCCCAAGGAAGCCAAGGACTGGAGGCCCGCGCCGCCCGAAGAGAAGAAGGAAATCAAAGAATAAAGCCGCCCCAAAAATTGCTGAAAAAGCTTATCCCCTGGTACAGGGCCCGGCAGCGCAAGCTTCCCTGGCGGCAGACCAAAGACCCTTATAGGATCTGGATCTCCGAGGTCATGCTGCAGCAGACCACGGTATCCGCCGTGCTTCCCTATTACAAAAAGTGGCTGGTTCTCTTCCCGAGCATGGAAGCCTTGGCCCGAGCTCCCCGCCAGAGGGTCCTCAAAGCCTGGGAAGGACTTGGTTACTACGAGCGCGCCAGAAACCTGCATCGGGCGGCAAGAATCATGTGCCGGGCAAATGCCGGAACGGTCCCAGACAAGTACGAAGACCTCCTGGCTCTTCCCGGCTTTGGGCCATATACGACGGCGGCCGTCCTCAGCTTCGCCTACGACGAGCCCTTTCCGGTTCTGGACGCCAATGTCCGGCGGGTGGTGATGCGATTGGCGGCGATTCGCGGTCCCCTCTCTTCGCGGACTGACAAGGTCCTTCTCGACTGGATCAAGGCCGTTTTTCCTCCACGGAAGGGGGGAGAATTCAATCAGGCGATGATGGAGCTCGGAGCCCTGGTCTGCCGGCCCAAAAATCCGGCCTGCCCGGGCTGCCCTGTCCAGAAAACCTGTCTCGCTTTCAAGCGGGGCGAACAGGAAATCATTCCCGCTCCCAAGAAAAGGAGCTTTCAGACGATCGAGGCCGTCGTCGGCATCATCCGGAACGGACGTCTTTTCCTGGTTCAGAAAAGGCCTGCCCAAGGCTTAATGGCCGGCCTCTGGGAATTTCCGGGCGGAAAGAGAGAAAAGGGAGAGACCCTTCGGGACGCGCTCCGCCGGGAGCTGCGGGAGGAGCTGGATATCGAGGTGCGGATCCGCCGGCGGCTTCTTCAGGTTCACCATGCCTACACCCGCTTTCGAGTGACCCTTACAGCTTTCGAGTGTGAGCCTTCCGGCCCCCCGAGGTTCAAAAAAGGCCGCTGCCGCTGGGTTTCCGTCAGGGCCATGAAGAGCCTTCCCTTCCCCTCCGGAAGCGCCAAGATCGTCCGGTTCCTGGAGGAGGCCCAAAGCCGCGGGAAGCGCAGCCGCGCGCTGGTTTGATGACCATGGATATGATCTGCGAGTTCGTTCCCTATGGTGAACCGTTTGACCCTCACCCGGAGACGATCGTCTTGGACGTGGGGATGAAAACCGTTCCCGGGGTCATTGACCATCACCATCCTGAAGCCGAACCCGAATGCACGGCCTCCCTGATCGCCAAGCATCCGGAGCTCGTCCTCGATCATCTCAGCCAGTTTCGCTCCCGCGCGCCGGGCGAGTCCTTGCCTCCACTCCGCATCATCACCCATCGACTGCCTGATTTCGACTCTCTGGCCTCGATCTTCCTGACCCTCAAACTGCTGGAGACCGGCCAGGTCGATCCCTCGCTCCAGAAGATCGCCCGGTACACCCGAATGGTGGATTCGGCGTCCCTTCCCAAAGAAATCGAGTTGTCAGCCACCCCCTACTCCATCCTCCGCGCGCTCTTTTCCGGGGCGAAAAAAGAGGAGGCCGAAATCAACCAGGAGCGCCTGGCTGAAGGCCTGAGGTTCATGCGCTTTCTTTACGGCAAGTCGGAAGAAGGTTATGAGATCACGGAGAGCCGCCGCCTATTCTCGGGGATCGACCGCTACGAGAGAGCGATGCGCAAGGTCGAGAACGACTATTTCCAGTACCTTGGTGACCTCGGCCGGGCGGAAAAGATCCTGCTTGACCTCCCCCTCTCCGACCGCACCGGGCGGCGCCGCCTCGATGGTCTGATCGTCCGGAATCCCACGAGCTTCCTACTCAAGGAGTGGTCCCGGCGTGACCACGTCCAATCATCCCTGGGAAAAGGTTTTTCCCTGTTGATCACGAGCTTCGGCGGCCGCAGGTACATATTGGGCGTCGACCCCGAAATGAGGGTCAACCTTAGGGGTTTGGGAGGGATCCTGAATCAAAAAGAAGAGGAGAAGAGCGAGGCTGAGGACAAACCCCTCGCCCATCGCTGGTATGAGGGCAACTGCCCCTTCTTCGATTACCGGATCATCGACTCTCCCCAGGACGGAACGGTTCTCGAGCACAAGGACATTATCGCTTGTCTGTGGGCCTTCAGCCGGAGCCTTTCCTGAAGGAACCAGACACCGTGTTTCTTCTTGCGGCCGCCGGCTTGTTCTTTCGTTGACCAGCCGGCTCGGCGATCGCGCAAGGTCAGGGCTCCGGCGATCGCTGATGCTCCAGGACGAGGTCGGCCAGCCTGCCGGCAATGTCACGCACCGTTTTGTCCGGCACTCCATCATGGGCCGCTGACTGGAGCCGCAGGTCGACCGGGTTATTGACATAATCCACCACCACGAAAACGCCGGATTCGGTCAGGGCGATCTCCGTGGAGAAAAGGTCCAGCCCGCAAACGCAGGCGATCTTCAGTGTGGTGGATTTGACCGGAGCCAGTCCGAACAGCGCTTCCTCTTCTGCCTCAACCGGTATATAGACATGAGTCCTCGTATCCCACCAGAAGGGGTGGACTTCGCCTCCACAGAAGAGAACTCGAAACCAGGCCGGCCGGCAGGCCAGTTGGACGGGTTCGATATGGGTCTGGAGAAGGTAATGATCCAAGGGATGGGCTTGCCTTACCTCGAGGACCTGGCCGATTGTCGAGACCTCGAGAACGACTCCCTCGCCGCCCCCTCCATGGGCCGGTTTAACGATAAATTTCTCGCCAAGGGGGCTGAGGTCCAGGAAGGGAAGATAGGGCTGCTGACAGTGGGGAGGAAGGATGATCGTGTGAGGCGTATGGATCCCGGCGGTGATGAATTCCAGGTGCATCGAGGCCTTGTTGACGGCGTGGACGGCCCGGTCGCGACGGTTGATCTCGAAGACCCCGTGCTCCGCCGCCCATTCGACCAGGGGAAGGAACAGGGCATCGGCTTCTGAAGCCCTGTCCAGGAAGGAAGAAAACGTCGTCTCACCCACAGACAGCATTTCGAGCGCCGCCTCGATGTTGCCGGGAGTCACCTGCCAGAGGCTGACGCCTTTGGCCGAACAGGCGGCCTCCAGGATGGCAATGAAACCCTCGTCGTACTCCCAATTCCAGGCAAGGCAGAGATCGGTCCGGGTCATGGTCGCGGCCTCTTCATGAACCGAAGCAGGCTCGAAGGGCACGGAGCGCGTTCAAGGTGACCCACTTGCTGGGCTTGCCGTTCAGCTCGATGTTCACCTGAAGTCGGCCGTTAAAAGTGTTTTCCAGCAGCCAGGGCAAAGGCTTGGACTTGAGGATCGAAAATACTCCTTACGATAGCGGTCTCTTGACCAGGCGGATGTCGTCCACCCAAATCGTGCCGGTGCCCTCACCGACGACGTTCAGCTTTACGTTATCGGGGTTTTCCCCCGCCTTCAAGGGAAACACGATCTCGGCGGAGGCCCAGTTGTTCGTCCCGCTGAGCGGAGATTCGAGCCCGCGCGAGAAGAACTCTCCTTTGCCGTCGAAATGACACCACATCTCCAGGTAGACGCGGCCTTGAACTCCTTCCGTCCGCAACTTGACCTGATAAACGAGGACGGCATCTTCGATATCTATGTCCCCCGTCTCAAAAAGGTGGATGACCGCAGGTTCGGTCAGGCTGATCTTCAATGATCCCTTCCCCTCGTTCTTGACCCGGCTGTCGGCCTCGATGCCTGAAAGACCGATGAGGCCGTCGAGGCTGTCGCAGGGGTATTTCTTGATCA
>DAIPLF010000129.1:0-5966 GCA_036769375.1 Candidatus Aminicenantota bacterium
TGGTCGACACCGGGAGCCGCATGGACGAGGTCATCTTCGAGGAGTTCAAGGGCACGGGCAACATGGAGATCAACCTCGACCGGCGCCTGGTCGACAAGCGGGTCTTTCCGGCCATCGACATCAGCCGGTCAGGGACCCGGAAGGAGGAGCTCCTCATCGAGGAGAACGACCTCAACCGGATCTGGGTCCTGCGCAAGGTCCTCAGCCAGATGAACGAGGTCGAGGCCGTCGAGCTCCTCATCGACAAGCTCGGCAAGACCAAGACCAACCAGGACTTCCTCAACCAGATGACGAAGGGCATGTAGGAGGCCCGCTGTGCGGACCCTGGGCCTCATCGGCGGCATGACCTGGCACTCGACGGTCGACTACTATCGCCTCATCAACCAAGGCGTACATGAGCGCCTGGGCGGCTCGCATTCGGCCGAGCTGCTGCTCCTGTCGATCGACTTCGAGCCCGTCGAGGAGCTGCAGGGCAGGGGCGATTGGGCCGGCATGGGCCGGCTGATGGGGGAGTGGGCCCGGCGCCTCGAGGCCGCCGGGGCCGAAGGGCTCGTCATCTGCACGAACACGATGCACCGCCTGGCCGGCGACGTCGAGAAGGCGATCAGCATTCCGCTCATCCATATCGCCGACGCGACCGCCGCGGCCGTCAAGAAGGCCGGGATGGGCACGGTCGGGCTGCTCGGCACGCGCTACACCATGGAGCTCGATTTCTACCGGGGACGGCTCGAGAAGGGTCACGGCCTGAAGGTCCTCATTCCCGACGAGCCGGGCCGGACGACCGTCCACGACGTCATCTACAAGGAACTGACCTACGGGAATATCCGTGACGAGTCCCGCGCGGCCTACGTCGCGGTCATTCGCGACATGGTCCGCCGCGGCGCCCAGGGCGTCATCCTCGGCTGCACGGAGATCCCGCTCCTCGTCAAGGATAAGGACAGCCCCGTGCCGGTCTTCGACACGACGGCCCTCCACGCCGCGGCGGCTGTGGAATTCGCACTGGCCGGCTGATCGCTCTCGGAAGAGTCGTCGTCCGTTGACGGGCCGAGGGGTCGGTCTCAGCGTTTCCTCTAATAAGCTTCCGGCACGTTGTTTGAACAACCCATCCCGATGTGCCTGGAATCTGGGATCGGGAAAAAACCTTGACATCCAACCCGGGTCGAGTTTAGCATCATCCCATAAAGGACAGTTTCGAGCCGATGGTTCGGAGTATGCTTGTGGCGCCCAGAGAGAGTCTTCTATCAGCCATTCTGCTGAGTTTTTCCGGGATCAAGCCAAATATTCCGTCCGGAGCGGCCGAAGGCCGGGAATTTTATTCTTTGGGGGGGCCTAAAAAATGAACGATAAGAACCTGAGAGGACAGCCGGAGGTTGAGGTGCTCCTGGAATACGCCAATAGCATCCTGGCGACATTGAGGGAGCCCTTTTTGGTATTGACCAAGAAGTTGCGGGTTATTTCCGCCAACCAGGCTTTCTATTCCACGTTCAAGGTCAAAGCCCAAGAGACCATAGGCCGGCCGCTTCCGGAATTAGGTGACGGGCAATGGGATATTCCCAAGCTGGTTCATCTCCTAAAAGAAATCATCCCGGGCAAAGCGGTTGTTCATGATTATGAAGTCGAGCATGAATTCGCGCACATTGGACGGCGATTCATGCTCCTGAATGCCCGTCAGCTGCGCGTTCCCAAGCACGTTGCGGCCGTCATCGCGCCGGGGGAAGGAGGAGAGGAAGAGCTGATCCTTCTGGCTATTGAAGATAACACCGAGCGCAAGCGTTTACAGAGAGACCTGCAGGAGTCCGAGGAGCGCTATCGCCGGGCCTTTGAAACGTCGCTCGATGGACTCCTCCTCGTTCATAAAATCGAAGCCAGCATTCTCAATTCCAACGAATCGATCCAGCAATTGCTGGGCTATTCCCCTGAAGAACTATTAGAAAAGAAGCTCTGGGATATCGGCGTGACCAAGGACGGTACGGATTTTCTGGTGACGCTGGCAAAATTGGAGAGTGACGGCGTCATCCATTACCGCGACCTGGTGGTAAAAACCAAAACCGGGCTGAACATCCCTGCCGAGGTTTTTTTGATCGACAAGGCCAAAGTCATCCAAGTCAATATCCGCGACATCACCGAGAGCAAACAAATCCAGGATGCTCTCAGAGAGAAGATGATCGACTTGGAGCGATTCAGCAAATTCGCGGTGGACCGGGAATTGAAGATGGAAGAGCTGGAGAAGAAGGAAAAGGAGCTCGAGGAAAAGCTGAAAGATCGATGAGATTCAAGGACGGGCCCGTGAAGATCGCCCTCAAAGAAGAACAAGCGGCCAGGCCGGGCCCGAGAGGATATTTGGAGAGCATCATGTCCTCGATGACGGATGCTCTGATCGTGGTCAATCCCGACGCCACGCTGAGATCAGCGAACAGATCCGCCTTGAGTTTATTGGGTTACACGGAAGTCGAGCTTGTCGGCCGACCGGTGGCAAAGATATTCCTGCCGGAAGAAAGGCCCCTCCTGCGCAGATTCCTGGGCAAGATCGTCGTGACCGGCGTGGGGTATACGATCGGCCTCAATTTTCTTACCAAGCAGAAAAAGGCCATTCCGGTCGAATTCAGCGGCGCGTTGATCCGGCAAGGCGGCAAAGTCATCGGCACCGTGGGCCTGGCCAGGGATATGCGTCAGATCATGGCCATCATCAGCGATTTGGAAAGAAAGGACCGGGACCTCGAAGAGCACAGCAAAGACCTGACTCGGATGCAGAAGGCCATGTTGCATATCATGGGCGATCTGGATATCGCCAAAAAGGAGATGGAGAAGGCCAACAACGAATTACGGAAGCTCGATGAGCTGAAATCCGATTTTGTCGCTTCCGTCTCGCATGAATTGCGCACGCCTTTGACCGTGACCAGAGAGGCGATCTCCCAAGTCTTGGACGGCCTGTACGGCGATATCAATGAAGAGCAGAAGCGGTTCTTGTCCATGTCCATCGAGGGCATCGACCGGCTCTCGCGCCTCATCGGAAATCTGCTGGATATCTCCAGGATCGAAGCGCGCAAGATCAAGCTCAACAGAGAATTGACGGACATCGTGTCTTTGGCCGGGGCAGTGAGTGCGAACTTTGCCCATGCGTTTCGAAGCAAAGGGCTGGAGACGGCCTACACCCTCCCCGAGGATAAGATCGAGCTTTACCTGGACAAGGACAGGATCATCCAGGTTTTCGTGAATCTGCTGAGCAATTCCCTCAAATTCACTCCGGCCGGCCGTATCGAAATATCCATCGTCGACAGAGCCGGCGCCGTGGAATGCGCGGTTTCCGATACCGGCATAGGCATCTCCAATGACGATCTGCCCAGGGTCTTCAACAAATTTGACCAGTTCGGCCGGGCATTCGAGTCCGCGCAAAAAGGCACCGGCCTTGGTCTGGCGATCTCCAAAGGCATCGTCGAATTGCATCACGGGGAGATCCGGATCGAAAGCCAGCTGGGGCGGGGGACCAAAGTCAGTTTTAGCCTGCCGAAATACACGCCAAGGGAGGTATTCAAGGAATATGTCGCGGACGGCCTGGCCGCGGCGGCCAGAGAGAATTCCTCTTTATCCATCATCGTTCTTGAAATCAAGAATTATGACGCCTTGCAGGAGAAGCTGGGCCAGGACAAGATCGCGTCACTTGTGGACCGTTTAGGGCTCCTCATCAGAACCGATCTCAGGCGCAAGTCGGATATCAGCATTCACGATAACCGGACGATCTTGGTGGCGCTGCCGGAAACCGATAAAAAAGGCGCCCGCGCAACGGCGGAAAGACTCAAAGCCGTTTTTGAAAGCACCCTGGCCAAGGAAGGATTGGCCCCGGAGATCGAGCTCGAAGTGAGAGTCCCGAGTTTTCCCGAAGATGCCTGTACGGAAGAGGAGTTGCTAAGGAAGATCGATTTATAGGAAGATATCTGAAAGGACAGAAAGGAGACGTTGATCAATATGGCCAAGAAGATATTGATTGTCGACGACGATCAGCAGATCGCCTCGCTTCTCGCCTCGCGGTTAAAGGCCAATCACTATGAGGTCGTCGCGGCCTATGATTCGGCGCAGGCCGTGGCCAAGGCCTTCAGTGAGAAGCCGGATTTGATTCTTTTGGATATGAAGATGCCCGGTGGCGGCGGTCTCAGCGTGATGGAGCATTTAAGGAATTCCGCGGATACCGCTCTGACCCCGATCATTGTCATAACGGCTTATCCCAGCCTGGAAATACAGCGCCAGGCAAAGAAAATGGGCGCCGTGGATTTCATCGCCAAGCCGTTCGACGCTGAGGATGTGTTATCGAGAATTCAGAAGGCCTTGGGGGAAGATCATCCGAAAATGAAAAGGAGGGTCCACGTGGCTAAAAAAATATTGGTTGTCGACGATGAGCCCCGCATCGTGGAATTGGTGAAGTCCCGGCTGGAAAAGAACGGATACAGCGTCATTGCCGCCTATGACGGTCAGGAAGCCCTTGATAAGACCTATCAGGAAGATCCGGATCTCATCGTCTTGGACATCATGTTGCCCAAGGTCGACGGGTATCAGATCGTAAAAACGCTCAGAGCAGATGAAAAGTACAAGGCGATTCCCATTGTCATGCTGACCGGCCGCACGCTCGCGCAGGATATCAAAATGGGCATGGATCTGGGCGCGGTGTCTTATGTGCAGAAGCCATTCAAGCCGGATGTGCTGTTGGGGATCATCCAGGGATTGATCAGAAAATGAGGCCTTGTTGAAAACGAAAACACGGCCGCGCCCGGCCCGGATCGGGCTGCGCCGTCGTTCGGGGAAGGAGAGGGGATGGCTGCTCAATCGCGGGACGTCCGACGATCCCCTCCCGTACTCCTTCTAGCCGTCTTCCTGGTCGTGACAACCGGGATCCTCATCGCCGGATATACCTACTACCGGAATTACCGGGAGAACTTCAAGCGAGGGGTCGAGCGGACGCTCCTCTCCATTGCCGACCTGAAGGCCAGCGAGCTGATCGATTGGCGGGCCGAGCGCCTGGGGGACGGCGAGGTCTTTTTCGAGAACTCCACGTTCCTGGGTTTGACGCGGAAAGCCCTCGATGGGCCGGCCGCCCCGGAAGCGCGAGAGCAGCTCCTCGCCTGGCTCCGCTCGGTCGAGCAGGCCTATCAGTACGACCGTCTTTTCATCCTCGATGCGCAAGGCGTCGAACGCCTGTCGACGCGCGACGTTCCCGGCCCTCCCGCTGCCCATTTCCGTGATCAAGTCCCCGAGGTCCTGCGCTCGGGCCGGGTCTCGTTCTTCGATTTCCACCGCGATGCGCCCGATCTCCCGATGCCTCGGCCTCTTCAAGCACCGCGGGGAGCGGCCGTCACCGTCCCGCGCCGGGGGGGCCGCGGCCGGCCTCGAAGGGCTGATCCTGGTCGACAGGATCCCTGTCAAGCGCCAGACGGATCAAGCTCTGCTAGGCCCGGGCCCCGCGCTCCCGGATCGCCTTCAGGGATTCGATCAGCTTCGAGGCCTCTTTCCGGTTCAGATGATCGAGGTCCGGGCGCTGATAGTACTTGTGAATGAAATTCGTCAGGTGGGTTTCTTCCCAGCCGAGCTGGCTGGCCAGGGACTTGACGAACAGCTTCTGCTTGAGGGTCATGCCGAACGAGTTGGCCCGGAAATAATCGCTGCGCACGAAGAAGCGCATAAGCTTCCTGAACCCGGCCTCATCGAGGCCCTTAGCGCTCTCGACGCCGGCGATCCTCCTGAGGAGACAGTGATAATCCTCGTCGCCGATGCCGAGCTCTTTCTTGACGATGTGAATGAGGGCCAGCTTCTTCCGGTCGAGTCCGCCTGGGCGCGTTTCCGGGGCCGCGGGCTCCCCTGCAGGCACCGGCGGCTTCAGCGGGACTTCCGGCTTTTCTGCCATCGTTCGAACCTGGTCAACGCCGCGGCGAGGTCGAGCCGCGTTTTGAACAGGCCCCGCCAGGCGTCGCCCTTCTTGG